>NZ_JBMFSR010000054.1:0-5815 GCF_049967455.1 Caldisericum sp.
TTTTAGCTTTATATCCTTCCCTGTTCCTAAATTTACAAAATAATCTGGGCTGATCTTTTTCATATCCTTTGCGTTTATGTTTTCCATAAGAAAAACACAACCATCAGCCATATCATCTACATATAAAAACTCTCTATACACCTCTCCACTTCCCCATATCTCTACATAATCTTCTGTTATTCCAACATGCTTTAATATATCTCTTATAGAAATTTCACTTTCTAAATTAATCTTTTTATCCAATCCAAAACCAATTGAAAATCTTCTCATGTCATCTCTTATTCTATCAAAATCTCTACTTCTTAGAAGTTTTGCTAAGTGAAACTTTCTTAAAAGAGCAGGTAAAACATGAGCTGTTTCTAAATTAAAATTATCATTTGGTCCATATAAGTTCGTTGGCATTACTGAGATAAAATTAGTTTCATATTGCTCGTTATAGTATCTACAAAGCTTTATTGCTGTTATCTTTGCTATGGCGTAAGGTTCATTGGTTGGCTCTAAAGCATCTGTTAATAGATATTCTTCTTTCATTGGTTGTGGTGCATATTTTGGATATATACAGGAAGAGCCCAAATTCAAGAGTTTCTTCACTCCATATTTATAGCTAGTATTTATAACATTAGAGGCAATCATTACATTATCATAAATGAACTCTGCCTTATAGGTATTATTGGCAAGTATTCCTCCTACCTTTGCTGCAGCAAGAAATACATATTCTGGTCTCTCTTTCTCAAAAAATCTTTCTACATCCTCCTGCCTTCTTAAATCTAACTCTTTACTTGTCCTTACCACTATATTTTTATATCCCTTTTCTTCAAGTTTTCTTAATATTGCAGAACCTACTAAACCTCTATGACCAGCTACATAGATTTTTGAATCTTTATTCATACCCGCTCCCTGATCTTTTCATAAAATGAAAATTCATGATTTGTCCATCCATATCCACTCTTTTGAGAGGCTACAATTCCTTCCCCTTTTGGTTCAAGACCGTTTTGCAACATATCATAATCTACCATAATCTTAACAAGCTCCGAAAATTTCACTATTGGTTCCCATCCAAGCTTCTCTCTTGCCTTGGTTATATCTGCCTGAAGATATTCTACTTCTGTAGGCCTAAAATATCTTGGGTCAACCTCAATTACTATATCTCCTGGCTTAATTACACCTTCCCATTTAGGCTCTACACTCTTAACTATACCTCTTTCATCAATTCCATTACCTTTCCATTCAATCTCTATTCCCGCATATCCAAAAGCCTTCTCTACAAATTCTCTTACAGAATGACTTTCTCCTGTTCCTATTACATAATCATCAGGGTTCTCTTGCTGAAGCATAAGCCACATTGCCCTTATATACTCTGGAGCAAATCCCCAATCTCTTTTAGCATTTAAATTCCCCAAATATAAAACTTTTTGTTTTCCTGAAAGTATATTAGCTATAGCTCTTGTTATTTTCCTTGTAACAAAGGTCTCCCCCCTTCTTGGGCTTTCATGATTAAAAAGTATTCCATTGCAGGTAAAGATTTTGTATGCTTCTCTGTAATTTATAGTTATAAAGTAGGCATAAACCTTTGCAATTGCATAAGGACTCCTTGGATAAAAGGGTGTTTCCTCGTTTTGAGGAGGAGGTGATGCACCAAACATCTCTGAAGATGAAGCCTGATAAAATCTTGCTTTTATACCACTTCTCCTTATCGCTTCCAATATTCTTGTCGTACCTAATCCATTAACGTTCCCAGTAAATTCAGGCATATCAAATGAAACCTTAACATGCGATTGAGCTCCAAGATTATAAATCTCCTCTGGCTTTATATTCCAGATAATATCAGTAACAACACCAGGGTCCGAAAGATCTCCATAGTGCAAGAAAAGTTTAGCATTTGGGTCATGAGGGTCTACATAGATATGCTCTATTCGTTGAGTGTTGAAAGAAGATGATCTTCTAATTATGCCGTGCACTTCGTACCCCTGGCTCAAAAGGAACTCTGCAAGATAAGAACCATCCTGACCTGTAATTCCTGTAATTAAAGCTTTCTTCATTTATCTCCTCCTAAGGTTATCTTAAAACTTTGTTCATACTCTTCCAACGCTTCTAAGGTTTCTGCCTCAAAACGCATTACTAAAACTGGCTGAGTATTGCTTGCGCGGATTAGGCCCCAACCATCGGGGAACTCTATCCTAACACCATCAATTGTTATTACATTCTTTATTTTATCTGCAAGGTTGGGGAATTTTTCCTTGTATTTTACAAGAAATTGCTCAACAAGAGCAAATTTTTCTTCTTCTTTACAATCAACTCTAATCTCTGGTGATACATAAGTCTCAGGAAGGTCTTTTAACAAATCTGAAAATTTGAAATTATTATTTTTTGATTTCTCTTTTGCAAATATCTCAATAAGCCTTAAGGTTGCATAAATTGCATCATCGTAACCAAAATACCTATCATTAAAGAAAATGTGTCCACTCATCTCACCTGCAAGGAGAGCACCACTTTCTTTCATCTTCTTTTTAATAAGGGAATGGCCGACAGGGGAAAGGATAGGTTCACCACCAAGTTCTCTTATACCATCAAAAATTGTTTTGGAACATTTTACCTCTCCAATAATTTTACCTTTCAGGTGAGTCTTAAGAATATCTTTTGCGAATATATAAGTAAGTTTGTCTCCATAGACAACATTTCCTCTCTCATCTACTACACCAAGCCTATCAACATCTCCATCATAAGCAATACCAAAATCAAGGTTGTTGTTTTTGACTGTATCTTGCAAAGTAGAAAGCGTTTCGATAAGAGTTGGATCGGGATGATGATTTGGAAAATTACCATCTGGCTCGGAGTAAAGCTCAAAAACTTTTATGCCCAATTCCTTTAAAACCTGTGGAACAAATATACCTGCGCATCCATTGCCAGAATCAACAGCAATGCTAATAGAACTTGCAATATTATCTATTACTTTAAATTCAGTAAGTAAAAATTTTTTGTATTTCGAAAGAATATCAAAATGACTTAATTGTCCGTTTTTGTTCTCTATTTTTGGAGGAAGGCTTTTCACAATTTTATAAAGCTTCTGTATTTCTTCTCCATAGATTGTTTCCTTCCCAACACAAATTTTCATTCCATTATATTCGGGCGGATTATGACTTCCAGTAATCATTATTCCGCCATCTACAGGAAGATTAAAGAGCGAAAAGTATAGAACAGGGGTAGGACAGACACCAATGTCTATAACCTGCACTCCCTCAGAAAGAATCCCAGAAATCAAGGCATTCTCTAACCTTTCTGAATGTAAGCGAATATCTCTCCCAACAGATACAGTCAAATTTTTTTTCTTAAACTTATCCTTTAGATAAATTGCATAAGATCGACCTATTGCGTTAACTACTTCTTCTGTTAAGTTTTTGTCAACTTCTCCACGAATATCATACATTCTAAAAATTGTATTATCAATGTTCATCTGTCAATCCTTCCATACTTATCTTCAAACCTTACAATATCATCTTCCTCGACATATTCTCCATTCTGGACTTCAATAAGCTCAAGTGGCACCTTCCCAGGATTAGCCAATCTGTGTAGGGTAGATTTGGGGACAAAAGTGCTCTCCCCCTCATGTACAAAGAATGTTTTATCTCCGATGGTAACCTGCGCTGTGCCTCGGATTACAACCCAGTGCTCGGTTCTGTGATAGTGCATCTGCAGGCTTAAAGATTCGCCTGGTTTTACAACAACTCTTTTTATTCTGTATCTATCACCTGTTTCAAGGGTTTTATAACTACCCCAGGGTCTAAAGATTTCTTGATGCTCGATTGCCTCTTTTCTATTCTCCTTCTTCAGCTTTTCAATAATTTCCTTAACGCGCTCTCCATTCCCACGAAGCGTAACAAGTATAGCATCATTAGTTTCAACAACAATTAAATCTTCTACGTTAGTTACGGCAACTAATCTATCGTTAGCAAATACCAGAGAATTTTTTACATCAATTGCCTCTACATCTCCCACCAAAACATTACCATCTTGATCATGCTCCTTAATCTCATAAAAGGAATCCCAGGATCCAACATCGCTCCAGAATATATCCATAGGGACCACTGCGACTTTTTTGGATTTCTCCATTATCGCATAGTCTATAGATATATTAGGCATATCTTGAAAATTGTTTAGAGAGGTATCAAAACCTTTTTCTATCTTCTCAAAAATTTCTGGCTGATACTTTCTCAATTCCTCAAGAAAAGTGGAAATCTTAAATGCAAACATGCCCGAATTCCAAAAATAATTACCGATCTTGAGATACATTTTTGCAGTTTCAAAATCGGGCTTTTCGGTGAAACTCTCTACTTTGTTAAAATCGCCAAGGCTTTCTCCAACATTTATGTATCCATAACCTGTTTCAGGCCTTGTAGGTTTTATTCCGAATGTGACAAGGTAACCATCCTGCGCCGCATTTTTTGCAGTTTCCATATACGCAATAAACTTCTCAAGAGGTCTAATCATATGGTCTGAAGTAAAAACATATGTAACCTCATCTCTATCTTCATTCAACTTATCGATCAAATACTGCACCGAGAGTGCAATAGCAGGTGCGGTATTCCTCCCCAGAGGTTCAGTAATAATATTTTGTGCAAGAGCCGGTGAGAATTTGTCGCAGATTTCTTTTGTGTAGAAATAATAATCCTTATTAGTAATTGTAACAATATCTTCGGGTCCAACAATTTTTAAAGCTCTTTCATAGGATGCTTCAATTAAAGGAGTTTCGTCCACAAGCTTGAGAAATTGTTTTGAATACTTTTCCCTCGACATTGGCCATAGCCTTGTGCCCTTACCACCTGCAAGAATTATTACTTTCATAATAAGCTCCTTTTAAACTGTTTAATAAATTCTACAAAAGTTTCAACTTCTCCTAAAAGATTAAACAGTTTTATAGTTTCTGTAGTCAATCTTCCCCTCCTTAATCCTTTTTAAAAAGCTTCCATCCATCATCCTCAGCATAGATTCTGCATCAAAGTAGTAGAGAAATACTTTCCTTCCGTA
The DNA here is from genome assembly GCF_049967455.1 of Caldisericum sp. Taxonomy (NCBI): domain Bacteria; kingdom Pseudomonadati; phylum Caldisericota; class Caldisericia; order Caldisericales; family Caldisericaceae; genus Caldisericum; species Caldisericum sp. The sequence goes on from NZ_JBMFSR010000054.1 coordinate 5,023, forward strand.
ATCTGCCCATAAATTCTCACTTTTTGTAAAAAAGACCTTGCCTTGTGATATTATTTGGTAGGCAAAGCGCAGGTTTTTTTTCATAGGAGTTGTTCAAAATTATGAGGTCTCTTCTTTTCCCTGTAAGGCTTTGTAACTGTGAGACAAAATTTCCATATTCAAGAATAGAAATGTCCCTCTCGACGTATATACCTATATCCACATCACTTATATCATTAGCCAGCCCCCTCGCAAAGGATCCAAAAAGCAGTGCAAAGACTATAAAATCTTTACTGCTTAAAAATTCCTCTACTTTTTTAATTTCATCCTTCACTTATTTCACCTCTATTAATCCTTTGGATAAACAATTAAAATGCTTTTTTCTGTCCCATTCCAGTTTACATATGCGCCGATGGATTCTGCAACAAAACGAATTGGGAGCATTGTTCTTGAGTTAACAATAATAGGTGTAACTTTGGAGTTCTGGGAATCAATCTGAACCTTCTTATTATTGACATATGCATAATTTTTGTTTATCCAGAGTTCGATCTTAGTGTTTGAGATATTTATCGTTACTTTCCTGTCCGTTCCATCCCAGGATAGGGTTCCACCAAGAGATTCTATAACTGTCCTTATAGGGAGTAAGGTTCTTCCCCAGTCAGGAATAATTACAGGAGTAGTGCTTCTACCTGGATCTACTTCACTTTTTACTCCATCAACGTACATCCACTTATTATTTACGATGAGTTTAATGACTTTTGATTTACCAATCTCAACGGTGAAATCAGGAAGAGAGTATTTGACAAGCAGTAGG
>NZ_JBMFSR010000055.1:0-5617 GCF_049967455.1 Caldisericum sp.
AATTGATCCATCAAGTTGTGATGGAAATTTTCCGCTGTTCTTTGCATAGTAAATGGCAAGTGCGGATCTTACTGTTCCAAGCTGTGCCTTTGCCTGCGCAGTTCTTGCTTCCTCAACCATGCCTTGATACTTTGGTATTGCATACATTGCAAGAATACCAAGAATTGCAATAACGATTGCCAATTCAACTAATGTAAATCCTCTTCTCTTCATTTTATCGCCTCCTTAGAGAATTTTAGTATTATTTTAATAAAAAATCAAGTAGTTTTTAAAAAATTTTCAATTGTTTTTATACGTTGCTTTAAGTTGGTAAATATGCTATAATTTTAAATGAAAGTTAGGTATTCCTAATTTTAAGGAGATGCATTTATGTATGAAACCTTAGACAGAGTAAAGGCAAATAGGATTGTAAAGGTTGTTGATTTTGTGGTCCCAAAACACCACATTCATATTCCTCAATACATTGTTCGTCTTCAAGAGATGGGTGTGCTTAAAGGGGAGATAATAGAGGTTCGTAGGAATACTGGCATTGGACCTATTGAAATAAATGTTAAAGGAACAAAGCTTGCAATTGGAAGAGGAATTGCCTCTAAAATCATTGTGGAGGAAGTAAATGAATAATGGAAGCACAAATTCTCATAGAAAACAATTGACAATCGCTCTTGCAGGTAATGCAAATGTAGGAAAATCAGTTATATTTAACCAACTTACAGGTGGAAACCAGATTATCGGAAACTGGCCGGGCAAAACTGTTGAAATTCAGGAAGGTTATATAGAGAAAAATGGTTTAAAAATTCGAGTTGTTGATCTTCCGGGTATTTATTCGCTTTCCACATACTCAGAAGAAGAGATTGTTACAAGAGAATTCATAATAAAGGAGCGACCTGATGTTGTAATCGTTGTAGTTGATGCCTCGGCCTTGTATAGAAATCTTTTTTTTCTTTTACAAATTCTTGAAATAGGGGCAAAAACAGTTGTTGCGTTAAATCAATATGATCTACTTGAAAGAGACGGTTTTGAAATTGATTTACAAAAACTTGAATCACTTTTAAATGTACCTGTTGTAAAAACAATTGCAACAAAAAATATCGGTCTTAAAGAGCTTTTTGAAAGAACTCTCCTTATGGCTTCAAGAACATATGTCCCTAAATTCCCCAAATATGGTAAAGAAATTGAAGAGCGGATAAACAAGCTTGTCGAAGCACTTTCTCCATATGATTTTGATGTTTCAAAGAGATTTCTTGCCATAAAACTTTTAGAGCATGATGAAGAATTTGAAAAACTTGTGCCAAAGGATATACTTCATTTGAGAGATAAGTTAGCAAAGGAGCTTGAAGAAATTCATGGTGAGCCTATAAGGACAATCATAATTCAAGAGCGATATGCACTTGCTTCTCGAATTACCGCAGAAGTTTTAAGGAAGAAGACCAAAAGATCAATTGATTTTTCAAATAGAATTGACGATATCTTACTTCACCCAGTTTTTGGATTTTTCTTCCTAACCCTTATATTGCTTTTCATGTTTTTTGTTGTTTTTAAATTTGGAAGTTTTCTTTCAGACTACATTGGCGGGCTTTTCGATAGTTTAAAGCCTCACTTTATGTCATTAAAGTTGGACGAATCTTTAAAAACTTTCATCTGGGATGGCCTTATTGATGGGCTTGTTGCAGCTTTTGGAATTGTTTTACCATATATTGCACCATTTTATTTGTTACTTTCATTTCTTGAAGATTCGGGCTATCTTGCACGTATTGCATTTTTAACCGATGCCTTTATGCATAAAATTGGTATTCATGGAAAGGCATTTATTCCACTTATTGAAAGCTTTGGATGTAATGTTCCTGCCATAATGGGCACAAGAGTTTTGGAACGAAGAAGAGATAGAATTATTGCCTCAATTCTTGCAACACTTGTTCCGTGTTCAGCACGCTCTGTTATTGTCTTTGGTCTTGTTGCGGCATTCTTAGGTCCAATTTATGCAATACTTATCTATGCGCTTGACTTTGTATTCATTTTCTTTGTTGGGCTTCTTCTTAATCGCTATCTAAAGGGAACACCTACGGGGCTTATTATGGAAATGCCTCGTTATCGAAAACCTGTTTTAAGAATTATTCTTAAACAAACTTGGATAAGGCTCAAGGAATTCTTCACATTTGCAACACCTATTATTGTTATTTCTAATGCGATTATGGAGGGACTGATACTTTTAAAGCTTCTTCCTTATCTTGAGCTTTCAGTAAAGCCGTTTGCATATATTCTGGGACTTCCTCCTCTTGCAACTCTTACGCTTGTTTTTGGTGCCTTAAGAAAGGAGCTCACCCTTATAATGCTTGCTACATTCTATAAAACTTCAAATTTTGCCTTAATCTTAACTCCTAAGCAAATTTTTGTATATGGATTTGTTACAATGATTTACATCCCCTGTGTTGCAACAATTGCGATGCTTAAAAGGGAGTTTGGAACAAGGGTTGCAATACTTATAACCCTTTTTGAATTCGTTCTTTCAATGATTTTAGGTGGAATTTTGAATTTACTTTTGAGGTTCATATGACACAATATACGAAAGGTATGGAAGATTATCTTGAAGCAATATATGTAATTCAGGAGAGTAAAGGTTATGCGCGAATTAAGGATATCGCAGAATTGCTCAGCGTTAAGCTTCCTTCAGTTTCAGAAATTATTAAAAAACTGCAAGAAAAAAATCTTATTGAACACACACCGTATGGTGGGATTAAGCTAACTGAAATTGGTAAAAGTATTGGGAAAAATGTTTGGGAGAAACATAAAACTCTCTATAGGTTTCTTAAAGACTACTTAAAAGTTGATGATGATACTGCTTTTAGAGAGGCATGTCTTATTGAGCACTCAGTATCTCAAAAAACGATTTTAAAACTTCAAGAATTCCTTAAAAACCTTGATAAAAAATAAAATGCCCTGCATAATGCAGGGCATTAGAATAAGGTGTTTCTACTTAAATTATTCCGTATGCAAGCATTGCCTTTGCTACCTTAATGAATCCTGCAATATTTGCACCAACAAGGTAATCTCCAGGATAGCCATATTGAGCTGCTGCTTCAAGAGAAGTCTTGTGGATATTCCTCATAATTTCCCTTAATTTGTTATCAACTTCTTCTCTTGACCACTGGAGTCTTATGCTATTTTGAGTCATTTCAAGGCCAGATACAGCAACCCCACCTGCATTTGCCGCTTTTGCGGGGCCATATAGAACTTTATTTTCTCTAAAGATATTTATTGCTTCGAGGTTTGAAGGCATATTTGCACCCTCTGCTACTGCAATGACTCCATTCTTCACAAGGGCATTTGCATGGCTTGCGTCAATTTCGTTCTGCGTTGCGCATGGAAGTGCAATATCAACTTTAAGGCCTTCATCTCTTATTACATCCCAAACGGATTTTCCTTCAAAGTATTTTGCATGTGGGTACTGGTTCACATACTCTTTGATTCTTCCACGCTTAACATTCTTAAGGTCCATAACAAATGCAAGTTTCTTTGCATCAATACCCTCTTCATCAACAACTGTTCCGTTTGAATCAGATAGTGTGATTACCTTCGCACCAAGTTGGATTGCCTTTTCTGTAGCATACTGTGCAACGTTTCCAGAACCACTTATTGCAACAACCTTATTTGCAAAGTCAGTATTTCTGGTTGCAAGCATTTCCGAAGTGAAATAAACAAGTCCATAACCAGTGGCTTCGGGTCTAATTAGAGATCCTCCATATTCCAAGCCTTTTCCAGTAAGGACTCCTGTATGCTCATTTACGATTTTTTTATAGTATCCATACATAAATCCGATTTCACGAGCACCTACACCAATATCGCCTGCTGGAACATCTGTATCAGGTCCAATGTGCCTAAAGAGTTCACTCATAAATGCATAGGTAAATCTCATTACTTCTCTATCACTTTTCCCTTTTGGATCAAAGTCTGATCCACCTTTTCCACCACCCATTGGAAGTGTTGTAAGTGCATTCTTAAAGATCTGTTCAAAGCCGAGGAATTTAATTATTCCAAGGTTTACAGATGGATGGAATCTTAGCCCACCCTTGTAGGGTCCTATAGCATTGTTGAATTGAACTCTAAAGCCCCTATTTACATGGACTTCGCCTGTATCATCTTCCCAAGTAACTCTAAACATAATTACCCTGTCTGGTTCGACGATTCTTTCGTAGATTTTTGCCTTTACGAATTCAGGGTGCTTTTCTTCTGTTGGTTTAAGAGTCGTTAATACTTCTGTAACAGCCTGTATAAACTCTGGCTGGTCCTTGTCTAAGGTTTTTACCTTAGCAATTACATCATCAATTTGAGACATACCTTACCTCCTTCTCATTTATGCCTTTTTCCGGTTTATCCGGCCAAGTTTAATTATACCAGAAAATTATATTTTAAACAAATTTTATTTGTATAAGAATTCACTATAAAAACTCCCAAGGGTTCTATAAAAAACCAGTGCACCTATTAAAGATGGAATGTAATAAGAAAACATTCTAAAAAGAAAAGTTTGAAGTGGCGCAAAGTTTTTTGCAATTGGAAGGAAGAGTAGAAGATAACTTCCTTCAACAATGCCCATACCGCCTGGCGTTATCCCTATGGTTGCAATGAAATTCGAGGCAATTTGAGTTAAAAAAGCTTCATAAAAATTGAAATTCACTCCTATTGCCTTGAGGCTTGTAAGTCCAATCATTTCATAGAGAAGTTGACTAACGAAACTTATCAAAATGAGTTTCGTTAAGTTTAGCGGATTTTTTAATATGAATCTCAAACCGTCTGAAAATGCATCTACCTCAAGAATAATTTGTGTCTCGTTAACTTTAAGATTCAGTTTCTTTATCATTAATTTTATAAAGTTTTTTGTTTTCTCTGGGTTTACCATAAAAAATAGCGCAAGGCTTGAAAGTGCAAATGCAAGTGCAATAATGCTTAATAAGAAATTTCCCCTAATACCTTTTATAAAGTGATGCGGAAGTATAAAAAAAATAACTGCAAAAATGAGAGACACGATAACCGTAAGAATTGTATATGAAATTGAAACAAGTGTTGAGGAATTAAAATCACTTTTTATTTTCTTTAATAGATACATTTGTGTTGCTATACCTCCAGAATAATAGGGTGTGATATTAGATGCAAAAACTGATGAAAGCACGATTTTTAAGGAATCAGCGTAGGATATGTTGCTATTAAGTGACCGCACAAGTTCTTTAAACTTGAACGCATTTAATAAGATAACAACATCCATATTTATAAACAGGATTAAAAACCAAATAGGCTTCAAACTCTTTAAAAGCTCTTTAAGAGAGATACTTTTAAATATAAGATAAACGAGAACTATGAATGTTAAAATAGAAAGAAGGAGCACCTTCCTTAAAGTTTTTTCTACACTTCTTGTGCCCCTTCCTTCCATCTTACTTTTCTATCTCATCTGATACATAGAATTGCTCAATATTTCCGTTTGCTTTGGCAATAATTTCTTCTTTTCTCTTTTTGTATTCTTTTGTTTTCTTTGCAATTTCAGGATAATCTCTTTCAAACACAGGCCGAGAGATTTCTTCCCATTTCTTTGAAAGCTCATCAAGGTGTTTTCCAACATCTTTATACATAT
>NZ_JBMFSR010000056.1:0-5388 GCF_049967455.1 Caldisericum sp.
CTCTTCATAGGAGAAACTTTCAAGAAGCCTTCTAATGTGTCCTGAGCATCCGTTCCGCGGCAATCTCATCGTTGTGATTCTGACGAGCACCTTTTGCGAAGAAGAATCACTCCTTTGACTTTTTTTGAAACTCTCAGTTCTCTCTGAAAATTTCTTGCAAATTCCGTTGCAAGTTATAAAATATGAAAAGAGTTTGCAAAGCGTGGAGGAAAAGGTGGACGGAACAGACAAGAACTTAAATGGAAAGTTGTCTAAGAATGATACTGATTTAACTTTCATCACAAATGAACAAAATGAGAGTCTCAAACAAAGATTCGAAGTTCTGATTAAAGATACAAGATTTTTTGATTGCCTTGTCGGATATTTTTATACAAGCGGGTTTCATTTAATATATAAATCATTGGAAAATACTGAAAAGATAAGAATTCTCATAGGAATAGCTACAAGCAGGGAAATATATGACTTATTAAGAGCTGCAGACCAAGAGAATGAACAATTACTGCAATTCTCTCATGCGGAAACAAAGGAATTGTTTAAAGGATTAATCCCAGAAGAACTGAATGAGTCAGAAGATAACTTGAAAGTTGAAGAAGGGATAGAGAAATTCAAGGAATGGATAAGAAGTGGTAAGCTAGAAATAAGAGCATATCCGTCCCGGGATATCCATGCGAAGCTATATATAATGACTTTTAGTGAAGGGGATAGAGATGTTGGTAGAGTCATTACCGGTTCAAGCAATTTTACGAAAGCTGGCTTAGTGGACAATCTTGAGTTTAACATAGAGCTGAAAAACAAGGCTGACTACGAATTTGCCAAGAAAAAATTCGAAGAATTGTGGCAATCTGCTGTTGATGTAAGTGAAGATTACATCCAGACCGTTGAGCAAAAAACATGGCTCAATCAAAACATTACCCCTTATGAGCTTTATCTCAGGTTCTTGTACGAATATTTCAGAGACCAACTGAACATAACAGACGAGGTATTTGTTAAGTATCTTCCCGAAAATTTTATGAAGCTTGAATATCAAGAACAAGCAGTCATAAACGCAAAGAAAATCCTTGAGGAATACGGAGGAGTTTTCATTTCAGATGTTGTTGGCCTTGGGAAAACGTATGTGGCAGCAATGCTAGCGGGACAACTTGATGGAAGGACTCTTGTAATTGCTCCACCAGTTCTATTGGACAAGCACAATACTGGGTCATGGCCGAATGTTTTCTCGGATTTTAGAATCGCTTCTGATTTTGAATCAATTGGAAAGCTTGAAGCTATTATCGATAGAGGTGTTGAAAAGTACAAAAATATTATCATAGATGAAGCACACCGATTCAGAACAGAAACTAATATTACTTATGAAAATATGGCACAAATTTGCAGAGGGAAAAGAGTGATCCTGGTGACTGCAACACCCTATAACAACTACCCTAAGGACATTTTGAGTCAGATGAAACTGTTTCAAAATGCGAAGAAAAGCACAATCCCAAATCTACCAGACCTGGAGAGATTCTTCAATAATTTATACGAAAGACTTAAGAAAACCGACAGGCAAGAGAATTATGAAGACTACCTAAGAATTGTAAAGCAAAATGCAAAAGAAATTCGCGAAAAAGTTTTAAAATATCTAATGGTTAGAAGAACCAGGGAAGAAATTGTGAAGTACTTTGAGTCTGACCTAAAGGAACAAGGACTCAAATTCCCAGAAGTTGAAAATCCGAAGCCCCTTTTCTATGAATTGAACGAGGAGGAGGATAAGATTTTCAGTAGCACGATAGAACTTATTACGCAGAAATTCAAGTACTCTCGATATACCCCTTTACTTTATCTCAAGGAAGGAATAACACAGCCAGAGCAGATGTCACAGAGGAACATGGGAAAGTTTATGAAAATTTTGTTGGTAAAAAGATTGGAAAGTAGCTTTTTTGCCTTCAGGAATTCCATAGACAGATTTATTAAATCGTATGAAATGTTTATAAAGGAATTCAATAATGGAAATGTCTATGTAAGCAAAAAATATGCAAACAAGATTTTCGAGTTGTTGGAAAGCGATGATGATGAAGCAATTCAGAAGCTTATAGATGAAGGCAAGGCTGATAGGTACTCAAATGATGACTTTGGTAGTGGCTTCAGCACTGACTTGCAAAACGATCTTGAGATTCTAGTACAGATTAAAAACCTCTGGCAAAGAATTGACAGGGACCCAAAGCTTTTGAAATTTATATCTGAACTTAAGCAAAACAATATTTTAAAAAAGAATAAACCGATCGTTTTCACTGAATCAAAAGAAACCGCAGAATATCTATCAGAGCAATTGCGGCGAAGCCTTGGCGAATCGGTGCTTTGTTTTTCAGGGAGTTCCGGAGAAGTAGTTCGAGATAAAGTGATTGAAAACTTTGACGCCAGAGCCAGCCATCCGAAGGATGAATTTAGAATCTTAGTATCAACCGAAGTTATGTCGGAGGGTGTCAACCTTCATCGGTCTAATGTTGTTATAAATTACGATATTCCTTGGAACCCCACGAGAATGATGCAAAGGGTAGGGCGTATTAATCGTGTTGACACGAAATTTGACAAAATTTATACATTCAATTTCTTCCCTACCAGACAATCAAACGATGAAATTAAACTAAAGGAAGTAGCGGAATCAAAGATCAATGCGTTTCTTACACTGCTCGGAGGCGACGCAGCACTTCTTACCGAAGGCGAACCTGTTGGTTCTCATGAATTGTTTGATCGCTTAATTTCCAAGAAAACCATTACTGGCGAGGACGGAACTGACGAAAGTGAACTGAAATATCTCCAGGTAATAAGGAGTATTCGCGACAAAGATCCAGAGCTATTCGAAAAGATAAAGCGCTTACCCAAAAAGGCTCGCACCGCAAAAGAATACAAAGAGAACTATGACTCTCTCATAACTTACTTTAGGTATGGCAAGACTCAAAAGTTTTTCATAGCAAGCAATTCCCAAGATTCTCAAGAGCTTGACTTTATGACAGCAGCTAAAATGATTGAAAGCCCCCCCAAAGAGGCGAAAGAGAAATTGGGAACGGAGTATTATGAGTTGCTTGATAAAAACAAAAAGGCATTTAAGTTTACGACAGCTGAAGAGATCGTTGCCACGACTCATAGAGGAGGAAGAGATAGCAGCTCAAGCATACTTAGAATTCTAAAATTGACACTTAAGAATACGCAGCAATTTACTGAAGAACAGGAATCATATCTCAAAACGGTGATAACAAAGCTCGAAGAAGGCGGATTACCAAAACAAACAGCAAAAGAAACGCTAAAGGCTTTGAATGAGCTTAAGCGTGATATCATGAATCCGCTTAAAGTACTCGCAACCCTTCAAACCAACATACCACAGGCGCTTCTCCAAAGCCATTATGCCGAGCGAAATATATCACGGAGTGGAAAAAGAGAGGTTATTTTATCGTTATTCCTGAAAGGAGATAAGAATGGATAAACAACAGGCTCAGCGTATTATAAAAGAAACTTTTGAGAATTCTTTTGACGAAGCGCAGTTTGTTTATTTTATCAAGAACTTGCTCAATTCTATCGAAGAAAAGCGCTTTATCTATAGAGGCAATTTCATTCCTGATGCTTATGAACAATACATAAACACGCTTGAGCGCATAGGAAAGTATACCGACGGAGAAAATGACATAGATATTCTTATCGTAAAGCTGAAAAAGGAAACTTCGATTGAGCGAGCAAGAACTATGCAGAGGAATTTCATATCCTGGTATTTGAATGGAAGCCGTGGTGATAAATTGAAAGATGCAGCACTGGTTGCTTTTGTCTCTCCAAACAACGATGACTGGAGATTTTCTCTTGTGAAAATGGACTATAGATTTGAGGAAGGTAAAAACGGCAAAATGAAAGTCAAAGAGGAGTTTACCCCTTCTCACAGGTGGTCATTCCTTGTTGGTAAAAACGAGAAAAGCCACACTGCGCAAAGTAGGTTTATCCCAATGCTTATGGACGACGCCAACAATCCAAATCTTGCACAACTGGAAGAGGCCTTCAATATTGAAAAGGTTACAAAAGAATTCTTCGAAAAGTATCGTGACCTCTTCTTATGGACCAAGGAAGAGCTGGATAAAACTGCATCTAAAGACGAGAGAATAAAAACTGAGTTTAATACTAATGACATCAATACCGTTGATTTTGCAAAAAAGCTTCTTGGTCAGATTATATTTCTTTATTTCCTTCAGAAAAAGGGATGGTTTGGAGTAAAAAGAGACGGCTTGTGGGGAACGGGGCCGAAGAATTTTTTAAGAGAACTTTTCGAAGGCAAACACACAAAATACGATAACTTTTTTAACGATATTTTAGAGCCGCTTTTTTATGAAGCTCTAAGAAATGATCGAACTTATGACGACCATTATTTTAGCATGTTCAAATGCAAGATTCCTTTTTTAAACGGCGGACTATTTGATCCGATGAATAATTACGACTGGAAAATAACTGATATTCTTTTGCCAAATGAACTGTTTTCAAATTCAAATAAAACTAAAGAAGGCGATATAGGCAATGGTATTTTGGATGTATTTGACCGCTACAACTTTACTATCAAAGAGGATGAACCGCTCGAAAAGGAAGTTGCTATTGACCCAGAGATGCTTGGGAAAGCGTATGAGAAATTCAATGCCATCCGTCCCGATAACTATGAAGAATACAAGAATGCATTGCAAAGTGGACAAAAGGGTGCTGAAAGTCAATTCAACAAACAATACGGTGTTTATTATACGCCACGTGAGATTGTCCACTATATGTGCCAACAGAGTTTGATCAGTTATCTAATAACGGAACTTGGAAACAGAGTTAGTAAAGGGGCGATCGAGTTTCTAATCTTGAGAGGAGAGGAGTATGTAGAGCATTTAAGAACTGCAAAGCAGAGAAGAGAAGATGGCAAAAATTCAGACCGTTATAAGGAGCACGAATATTTCACTGAATTAAAGGTCTATGCTAAAGAGATAGACGAATGCTTGTCTAATGTTAAAGTTTGTGACCCGGCAATTGGCTCTGGAGCTTTTCCTGTTGGAATGATGACGGAAATAATTAAAGCAAGATTATTCTTTTCAGAAACAAAATGTTTAGGAGATTCTTATAGAAATAAACAAGGAGATGAGGTTAGAAGAAATACTTATAACTATAAGCGTGACTGTATCCAAAATTCCCTTTACGGAGTTGACATAGACCAAGGCGCAGTGGAAATTGCTAAGCTAAGACTGTGGCTTTCACTTATTGTAGACGAAGAGGATATAAAAAACATTAAACCACTTCCTAACCTTGATTATAAGGTAATGCAGGGTAACAGTTTAGTCGAATTAGTTAATAGCGAATCATCAAAAACAGAAATAGATCTAAAGAGAGTTGAAATAGTTAAAGAAC
>NZ_JBMFSR010000057.1:0-4966 GCF_049967455.1 Caldisericum sp.
GATGCTCGAATGGGCCATACAAGAGTTGGCATGGGAGTTTATGTTAGAGGTTTATTGCGAAGCTTATCTAAAATAGACAAGGAAAATGAGTATTTTGTTATTTTAAATAAAGGGAAAAAAGACAATTTTATTCCTTTACAAGATAATTTCCATAAAATTTATACAGGCGTAACTTATAGCAATTACTTGAAAAGAGATCTTTGGGAGCAGATTTATTTGCCAATTTTATTAAATAGGTACAATATTGATGTGTACCATGGCCCTAATTATATTTTACCTCTTTTTAGTAGTAAGAAAATGATTTTAACTATATATGACACAATATCTTTTTCTAATTATGGTTGGTATAAACCTGTATCTCGATATCGAGTGCAAAAATTGTTAAGTTTATCTGCAAAAAAAGCTGATAAAATAATAACTGGCTCAGAGCATTCGAAAAAAGATATTATTTCAATTTTGGGAATACCAGAGGAAAAAATTAAAGTTATTTACATTGGTGTTGATGAAGAATACAAAGTTATTAAAGATCAAAGTAAATTAAATTTAGTAAAAGCAAAATATGGTCTAAACAAGAAATTTATCCTACATGTAGGATCTTTGAATCCAAGGAAGAATATCTCTCGACTTATAGAAGCTTATAACAAACTACCTTTGGAGCTATCAAAAGAATACCAGCTTGTTCTTGTTGGTGGAAAAGGCTGGAGGTCTAATGAGATATTTGCTAAGATTGAAAAATTAGGATTAAACGACAAAGTTTTATTTACTGGTTTTGTTGAAGATGATGATTTACATTTATTGATGAATGCAGCTTCGTTATTAGTTTTTCCTTCTCTTTATGAGGGCTTCGGGATTCCTCCTCTTGAGGCAATGGCTTGTGGAATACCAGTGGTTGCGTCCAATACTTCTTCTATTCCTGAAGTTGTTGGGGATGCAGCATTATTGTTTGACCCATATAATGTTGACGAAATGTCTGTTGCGATTTACAAAGCTTTAACTGATGAACAATTGCGAAATGATCTGGTAAAAAGAGGTTTTGAGCGTGTAAAATATTTTTCTTGGGAAAAAACAGCGCAAGAGACTTTGGCAGTGTATAACGAAATCTACAATAGCATAGGAGACTAAATGAAAGTATGTTTTTTTGCAGGTGTTAAGGATAAATCTTTACTAACTTTGATGCAATGGTATGCTAATGACATCCTAATTTTGAGAGACCTTGGATTTGATGTAACCATTGCAACAAAATGGAGTGAAATCCCTTGGAATGCAGATTTGTATTTCGCTTGGTGGCCAACAAAAGGTATATTACCTTTAATAAAATCAAAGCTCAGTCACAAGCCAGTTATAGTCGTTGCAGGAGGCACTGAAGTAGTGCATTCATATAATTTAGAGTATAATTTTACAAATAGTGGACTTTTAAAGAAAAAAACGATTATTTTTGTTTTAAATAATGCGACCAAAGTTTTAGCAATATCAAAGGCAGCAGAAAAGGAAATAAAAGCGTTAGTATCCAAAGCTAATATTGAAACAGTTTATTTATCTGTTGATACGGAAACCTTTTCTCCAGTTGCAGGCGCAAAGAAAGATATTATTTTTACAATTTCTCATTTGAATAAGGAAAATATTTATAGGAAAAGAATCTTGTCTATTATACGCTCTGCAAGGCAAATAGTTGATAAATTTCCGGAATTGAAATTTGTAATAGCTGGGAGAAAACTTGACGGGTTTGAACAAGTTGTTGATGAAGTAAAAAGATTGAGCCTAAGCAATAACTTTATTTTTCCGGGCAAGATAAGCAATGATGAGAAAATTGAATATTTCAGACGGAGTCTTATTTATCTCCAGCCAACTTTGCATGAAGGTTTTGGACTTGCAATTGCAGAGGCAATGAGTTGTGGGGTACCTGTTGTCACGAGTAAAGTTGGCGCAGTAGAGGAAGTTGTTGGCAATTGCGGGATATATGTGGATTCCAACAATGAGAATGAAATAAGTAATGCTGTTATATCGCTCCTCATAAATCCAGAATTAAGAGGAGAGATGGGTAAATGTGCAAGAGAGAGGATTGTCGAGAATTTTAGTTATGAAATTAGAAAAAAAAGAATTGAAACTATAATCGATGGAGTAATTGCTCTTCATTATGGAGGAAAGAAATGAAGCAACTTGTACAGAATTTTAAAACAGGGCAATTAGAGATTTTAGACATTCCAGTGCCTAAAGTATCACAAAATACCGTCTTGATAGAAAGTAAAGTAAGTTTAATATCATCTGGAACTGAGAGGTCCCTTGTGGAGCTTGCTCGAGGAACACTTTTTGAAAAAGTAAGAAGTCAACCTGAGAAAGTTAAGGAAGTTTTACAAAAGATTAAGAATGATGGTCTTTTTGCTGCCTTAGAGGCTGTTGAGGCAAAGCTTGACGAACCTCTGCCTTTGGGTTATTCAAATGTCGGTGTTGTTATTGACTACGGTAAGGGTGTTCAAGAATTTTCTATTGGTGATAGAGTTGTTTCTAATGGTAGTCATGCTGAAATTGTGAATGTATCAAAGAACTTGGTTGCAAGAGTACCAGATAATGTTGATGATGAAACTGCCTCATTTACGGTTTTAGGTTCTATCGCATTAGAAGGGGTTAGATTAATTAATCCTACCTTAGGCGAACATATTGCGGTAATTGGGCTTGGTCTAATTGGCCAATTAGTAGTACAGTTGCTCTTAGCATCTGGATGTAAAGTACTTGCTATGGATCTGAGAGAGGATAGGGTAAACCTTGCAAAATCTTTTGGGGCTGAAGGTTATGTACTAAAGAATGGCGAATCTCCAGTAAGAGCTGCTATGTCTTTCTCCAAAGAACAAGGAGTAGATGGAGTTGTTATATCAGCTTCTACAAATAGCAATGAACCTATTGTTCAAGCTGCACAGATTTCAAGAAAAAGAGGGAGAATTGTTCTTGTGGGTGTTGCAAAAATAGATGTTCCAAGGGATTTATTTTATAAAAAGGAACTCAGTTTTCAGGTGTCTTGTTCATATGGACCGGGAAGATATGATAGTTTATATGAGGAAAAAGGAATTGATTATCCACTTCCATATGTAAGGTGGACAGAAAAGAGAAACTTTGAAGCTGTACTTGATATGATGTCTGCCGGTAAGATTAATGTAAAACCTTTAATTACTCATAGGTTCCCTTTCAATGAAGCATTAAACGCCTATGAAGTACTTCTTAAAGGAGATGCGATAGGAATTTTGCTGGAATACAGGGAAAATGATTCTAAGAATAAAGATTTGATTGTTTTAAGAAAGCAAGAAAAGAACTTTTCAGAGTCACCTGTAATAGGTTTTATAGGTCCAGGTCAATTTGCAAAAAGAATACTCCTTCCTATTTTAAGCTCAATGAATGTGCGACTCAAAACAATTGCAAGCTCCTCAGGTTTGCAGGCTTTACACGGAGGAGAGAAATTTGGCTTTGAACTTGCAACTTCTTCTTATCTCCAAGTGTTTAATGATCCAGAAATTAATACGGTTTTTATTGCGACAAGGCATAATTCTCACGCTTCACTTGTTATTGAGGCATTAAAAAAAGGTAAAAATGTCTATGTGGAAAAACCCCTTGCTTTAGGTTTAGATGAGTTAAAAGAAATAATATCTACTTATAGGGAGTCTGACAAAATTCTAATGGTTGGATTTAACAGAAGGTTTTCGCCTTTTGCGAGAACACTAAAAAATGCTTTAATGTATAGAAAAGCTCCAATATCTGTAAGTATAACAGTAAATGCAGGTGAAATCCCGTTAGAAAGTTGGGTACAGGATCCAGAAATTGGTGGAGGAAGACTCTTAGGAGAAGCTTGTCATTTTATCGATTTGGAAAGATATATTGTAGGAGTCCCTATTGAAAGAGTTTTTGCAATCGGAGCAAGAAATAATGGGAATCTGGAAGAGGATAATGTTGTAATTAGCCTTTCTTTTAAAGACGGCTCTGTGGGTTCGATTATTTATTTCTCAAACGGTAGCAAGCAATATCCAAAGGAAAGAGTCGAAGTATTCAACGAAGGTAAAGTATTTTTGATTAATAATTTTAGATCTCTTGTTGGTTTTGGATCGCGAGTGAAACTAAATTCTTTTAGACAAGATAAAGGACATAGAAATGAAGTAGCCGAGTTTATCAACGCTATTAGAGAGGGTAACCCGTCTCCAATTCCTTTTGAGGAATTAGTTGAAGTTACTTTTGCCACTCTTGCTGCAAAAGAATCTCTTAAGATCGGAGTTCCCATAGATTTAAAGGACTTCGGAGGTATAATCTAACGAATAATTTTAACGAAAAACGTTAACATACTTGACAAAATTTTTAATTTGCATACAAGATAATTGAGAAAAGATAAATTTAAAAATAACAACAATGGATAGTTTAGTAGAGGCTAATTTTGAAGCTATCTTTGGAAAGACCTTAACTTATGCTAAAGCCAGGGTTATTATTTGTCTGTCAAAAAATCCTTATTCAGCAAACTTTTGTAACTACGACCAAACTATTTTTGAGGAACATTCTCTTTCTGTGCAACACATCTTACTCAAAGCAATACACAACTGACTATGAAACACAACTTAAAGTTTTTGATGTTAATCAAAAGCCAGTGGCAAATGAACTATCAGTGGACAAAGCTATCTGCTTTGTGGGAAGTTTACTAAATTGTTTTTTTGTAGATTTATTTTTATACAAATTTATAAAAAATTTATAAAATTGAAAGGAGGGAAATGGTAAAATGGAAAAAAGAAAAATTTTGAGTGCTTTAGTTGTAATTGTTCTTTTGTTTAGTCTTTTTCTTCCTATTTTTATTAAGGACGGAAAAGGCTTAGTCAGTGCAAAATCTCCACATCTCAAAAAAGTTTATCTTGATGCTACAAAATTTAAGGGAAAGCAGTTAGAAGAGGCTTTGGAAGAACTTGAAGAGCTAGAAGTCAACGTTAAGGTTAAAGGTTTTGAT
>NZ_JBMFSR010000058.1:0-4878 GCF_049967455.1 Caldisericum sp.
ATAAATGGTGGTGCATCAATTTTTACTTGTTCGCCATTGATGTAAGCATTATCATTTCCAACTTGTAAGAATACAGTCACACGCGCAATATAATTAATTGAGAATTGTTTTGTAGCAGTTCTTCCTGAGGGGCTTGTAACCTTAATGATTGTGGTGTAAACACCTTCCTTAGGAACGCTTACAAGTGCTTCGAAACTTCCGTCTGAGTTAATTTGCACGGCCTTACCGTCAATTGTTAAAACTGCCCCTGAAACATCCATTGCCTTGATTGAACCTTTTAAGGTATATGTGGGTTGCACAATTACAGAGTTTTCCTGAGGAGTTAAAATCGTAATAATTGGGTCTGTAAGGTCAACAAGAATTGTTTTTGAATTTTCAGGCTCTTTATTGCCAAAGCTATCCACTGCATAGAAATAGACAGTTGTTTTTCCTTCTGGGATTTTAATTTGCGGTTTGTTTGCTAAATCGTAGGTTTGATAATTTCCATCATTAATTTTGTAGTAAAGCGTAATTGTTGTGCCCGCAATATCGCTTACAGAGAAACTAATCGCTGGCTGCGTAATGTAATATCCGTTAAGGCCGTCTGGACTTGCAGGGTTTATTATAATAGTTGACTTAGGGTAGGCAAATATATCAAATGGAAGGCTATCAACTTGCGTTGTCTCCTTTGAGGTTGAAACCTTTAACTTGTATGAGCCCAGTTGCGCTGGTGTTGTTATATTTGCATTTGCATCAAACACAACCTTTAAAGAACTTCCTGCAAGAATGCTTAAGTTAGATGGAAGTGCAAGAACAACTGTGCCTGTTCCTTTAGTTATCGTTATGCCTGACGGGCTATAGGTGTTGTTGTTATAAATGATAGAAACAAGGTTATTTGCAATTGAGGAAGGAAGGATAAATTGCATAGGAAATACAATGTAAATGCTATCAGAAGAAGAAAGCGCACCACCCATTCCAAGCACAAACTCAACACTTATTGAAACACTCTTATTTATAACAGCAGGGGAAACAGTCACTTTTACATTCTGGATGATTGAAGGAGTAAACAAAATTGCTTGAGACTCGAAAGGCAACGGGTCTTCGCTTGTAAATACCTTTATTTTATACCCGGTTTGAGAGGAAGGCGGGTTTTGAATTTTTGCATCAGTTGTAATTTTAATTGATACTTGTGAGGAGTTTCCGATAGATACAGGGCAAGTAATGACAAGGGCATTTGAAGATATGCTTGCCTTTGCAATTATATTGTTTACAAGGACGCTCCCTTGAGGAATCTGTGTTGGAAGGGTAAAACCTGTTGGAAATTGAACCGTAATTGTATCGGATGTGGCAAGTGCGCCAGTAGAGGATGTCCTAAAAGAAATGTTGTGCTCAGAAATCGCGTATGCTGCTGTTTGGGAAGCGTTCCAAGATAAATTGGTTATTGCAGTGCCCAAAGTTACAGTATAACTTGCAGGAGTAGTTTGCTTTGAAGTCCACATAGAGAAAGTGTAGTTTCCTGCAGTTTTCGGGTTTGTTATGCCTGTGTACGGACCGAATGAAAGCGTACCACCAGTAAAGGTATAAGCAGTTGAAGGGATTGTTATAGCAACCACATTACCTGAAACACTTACATTACCCTCAAAAGAAGATATTTGCGATGCACCCTGAACAAGCCCAACATTCACGCCGTTAATAACTGGAGGCACAGTAAAACCTGAAGAAAATTGAACATAAATCTTATCGGAAGTAGTAAGCCCTTGGGATGAATAAAAGTTAAAAGAATATGCACTTGTTTCAGCCAGTTTAGGATTAGCCACAGTAATTGAGTTTATAATGATACCTGCTGAGCTAGAGGTACCTACAGTATAAGTGTAATACAAAAATTGGGTTAGCGGACTTGCAATAAAGAGAGTGTGATTTCCTGTCGTTTTGGGATATATATTCGCACTTGAGTTTATAATTATGTAGAACGTAGTATTAGTAGTCTGCGGGAAGCCTGTTGGCAAAATAAATTGAAGCCTCTTTCCATTGCTACCACTTGAAATTTTTGCGCTTGACGGATGAAACGGTGTTGAATTACCCGTTATTTGAATAGCGATAGCTTCACTATCGAGTCCAGTAGAAGTAGGAATGTTCATAAGAGAACTTTGATTATCGCCTTCATCAAAGCCAATTTCAAAATTTGTGCCGCTACCAATTGCAACGCTGCTAAATTTAAGTGTAATTGTATAAGTATTCGCTACATTCGCAGTGTTTGGGTTTAGAGTAACACTAATTGAATCATCTGCAAAGGCACTTCTTATCGGAATACTTATAAAAGAAAAAATAAAAGCAAATACTAAAAATAAAATTTCAATTTTCCTTTTCATCATTACCTCCTAAATTTTTTCTCATTATACCACAAAATTAAGGTGCAGGATATGTAATAGTAATCTTTCTAAGCGTTCCATCCCATTCCACCTTTGCACCCAATTGTTCTGAAACAAATCTAACAGGAAGCATAGTTCTCCCAGAAATAATCTGTGGAACGACTTTTGTATTGCTCGAATCGATCGGAACTGTAGTTCCGTTTACCTTTGCGGTATTTTTGCCAATCCAGAGCTCAAGAGTTTTATCGCCAAGCGTAATCGTTACTTTCCTCTCTACGCTGTCCCAGGCAACACTTCCACCAAACTTTTCAACAATTGGCCTTATTGGCACAAGTGTCCTCCCTTCAACAATTACAGGCGGGGAATCAAGGGTAATTGTTTCACCATCGGAAGTTGTCATCCTATTAGAGCCAATGTAAAGAACGAGAATTGTGGTTTTCGCATAGTAAACAGTTAAACTCTTTGTTGTTATATTGTTTGCCTTATCATATGCCTTTATGGTAATGCTGTTTGCACCCGGTGAAAGAGTGATACCAAAAGAGAATATACCATCAGAGGAAACAGGCACACTTATTTCGTTTATGGTAACTTTCGCAATGCCAGATTCTGAATCAGCGGCAATGCCTGAGATTGTTAAGGAAGGTGAATTAAATTTTGCGTTATCCTGCGGAGAAATGATTTTTAAAGTTGGCGGGTTGTTATCCTCGATTGCTACGCTCTTATAAACTCCAGAATTTGTGCCAAGATATATCGTGTTATTTGGATCATTTATAGAAACTACGGAATAAACTATCGTCCCTATTGGCAAATCGCCAAAGATATTCCATGTTATACCTCCATCTCTTGATATATAAACACCATCAAGCGTGCCGAGGAATAAAACACTTGGATTGTAATAATCACCTGCAAGAGTTGTGCCTTTTAAAAAGCTTATCTTCTCTGAAATGATATTCCATGTCTTACCTGAATCGGTAGATTTGTATAGATAATTTTTAGTTAAAGCATACAGATTTCCATCTTTTGGTGCAATAACCGAATAAATAGGCAATTCAAAATTTGCCAGTATTTTGCTAAAATGCGCGCCAGAATCCTTGCTTACATAAAGCCCTATATCCCCCCCTGCATAAACATACTTTGGGTTTGCCTTAGAAAATGTAACCGAATAAAATTCTCCAGATGTTAATGAAGTGTAAGTCCAACTTAGGCCATTGTCAGTCGAAACCATCAGGCCATACTTTGTTGCTGCTAACATAGAGTTTGGCATTGTAGGGTCAACAGCAAACGCACGGGGAGATGAACCATAGAGTGCACCACTTAGGTACGACCAACCATAATCGTCAAATCCCATTTTGAAAAGTCCCAGGCTTTCATGTGCATATAAGGTTTTGTAATTCTCGTCAAAGCCTAACGCATAAACATTAAGAAGCCCAAGATTTTGATTACTAAAAGTGACATACCCGTTAAAATAAATTGCAAAGCCCATATTTGTGCCAAGGTAAATTGTTGAGAAACTCTGTCCTAAAGTTAAGGAAGAGATTATATTATAAGGAATGTTTGAAAGCCAACTCCACGTTTCGCCTGAATCCTTTGAAAGAAGTATCCCCTGCCTTGCAACGGCAAGCACCAATCTATCATCAAAACTATCGATACCTACAGAAACAACTGAAGGTTTGCTTTCCCAGTCGGTAACATTTGTCCAGTGGTCGCCGTAGTCGTAAGTTCTATACACGCCTGTTGAAACTGCCGCATAAAGAATATAAGGCTTCTTTGGATTCTGTGCAATTGAATATACAGGAAGAGATTGAAGTCCAGAGCTTACCAAATTCCAACTATCAGCATTATCAGGGGTTTTAAAAATCCCTTTATTTGTCCCAATGTAGTAAGCATCTTTCATTGAAGAGTCAGGGGTAATGCAGTAAACAGAAAAGTTTGTTATGTCTTTATTCGCTACTTCAAAAGTTTGCCCTGAATCCACAGAGCGGCATACACCGTTATCAGTACCTACAAGGACAAAGTTTGGATCCTTATCACTTATATAAATGGAAAAAACCCTTCTTTTAAGTATACTGCCTCCAATTAGAGACCAATTAAGCCCTGAGTCGTTGCTTAAATATAGCCCATTTGAAGTGCCTACATAAATCGCACCAAACTTACCTTTTACAGTTTCGATTGCATTAATAGTAACATATGTAGGTACATAACCTGGTTGATTCAATTCAAGCCCTTTGCCAATCCATTTCCAGGTTTTGCCAAGGTCACTTGAAACAAAAATGCCCTCGTTAGCAGTGCCTGCATAGATTGTGTTCGGGTAATTTGCATCAAATTCAAGAGTCGTGATATTTGCTCCATATAGCCCATCGTTTACAAGTTGAAAGTGGTAAACAATGCCTGAAGCCGCTCCGTAAGAAGTATAAGGTATTAAGCTTACGATAATAACAAAAGATAACAGCATTGCAGCAAAAACCTTAAACTTAAAGCTTTGTTTGTTCATCGTAAATAACCCCCTTTTTTTTGCTAAAGTATCCATTAC
>NZ_JBMFSR010000059.1:0-4679 GCF_049967455.1 Caldisericum sp.
GAGGAATCTCCTCTGTTTCGGGGGAGTATTATATATGGTGACAAACATTTTGAGGAGGCATTGAGGGTATTATACTCTTAAAATTCTATCTTATCTCTACTGTATCTGCAAATTGTTTCATCAATGCTTGAATATCTTGTAATTCTTTGTCTGTAAAAGTCTCAAATGGATAGTTTGGATTTAATACCTTATCAAAATGCGGTCTTTGAATGTAGTAGGCCTTTGCTCTATTTATAAGATTGCCCACAGAAACAAAGTCATCAATAGTCTTAAAGTAGTTTTTGAATACAGTTGTTCTAAATTCGTAATCCTTTTCTGAGGCTTTGATAATCTGGATACTTTCTTTTATTGTGTCACTCTCAATTTTTACACCTGTTGCCTCGCTGTATTTTTCAAGTGGTGCCTTTATATCCATTGCAATATAATCAACAAAAGGTAAGAGATCTATCAGCCTCTTTGGGAATGATCCATTGGTATCAAGTTTTACCAAAAAGCCCATATCTTTTATTCTCTTTATGGTGTCAATCAGTCCTTTGTGTATTAATGGCTCTCCGCCAGTAAATTCAACTGCATCAAGAAGTCCCTTACGAGTCTCAAGAAAATCAATAATATCTTCAAAAGGAATTTCATTTGGAAACTCTTTTTCTAAGACAAGTTCCCTATTGTGGCAAAAAGGACAACGGAAATTACAACCTATTGTAAAGATAATCGCACAAGTTTTATCAGGATAATCTACAAGAGAAAACTTTTGCATTGCTCCGATTCTTATGTTGTTCATATATAATATTACACCTCACTCTATGTTCAATATTTCCATCAGTATATCTTCTATTGAAATATTAAGCGCATCTTTTATTGAATCTTTAAGTTCTATAAATCTTTTTGCAAGTTCCGGATCAAACTGAATGCCTGCATTCTTTTCAATTTCTTTCATCGCTTCATCAACTGTTAATGCCTTTCTGTAAGGTCTTTCTGTTGTCATTGCATCAAAGGCATCAACTATTGATAATATCCTTGATAGGTATGGGATTTCTTCGCCCTTTAACTTATCAGGATAACCCTTTCCATCCCATCTTTCATGATGATGTCTCAATATTTTTGCCGAAGCTTCCAAGCCTTCAATTACAGAAATAATCTCATAACCTTTTTCTGGATGTATGTTTATGATTTCCCGCTCTTCAGCTGTTAAAGGTCCGTTTTTAAGAAGAATTGACTCCTTTACACCAATTTTCCCTATATCATGTAGAATTGCTGCTAATACAAGTATTTTAAGATT
The DNA here is from genome assembly GCF_049967455.1 of Caldisericum sp. Classification (NCBI taxonomy): domain Bacteria; kingdom Pseudomonadati; phylum Caldisericota; class Caldisericia; order Caldisericales; family Caldisericaceae; genus Caldisericum; species Caldisericum sp. The sequence continues at coordinate 1,277 of NZ_JBMFSR010000059.1, forward strand.
TCTTTTATCAAGCCCAAGATGCCTTGCAAAGAAATACGCGTATTTTGTTACGTTTTCAGAGTGCGTCCTTGTGTAAGGATCTTTTGAGTCAATAGTTCTTGCAAATGCTATCATAATATCTGCAAAAAGCTTTGCTCTATCCTTGTATATAAAAAAGCTTTTCAAAACAGGCAATATTGATACTGATAACTGATTTATAATGTCTGAATTTTGTTCACTTCCTTCCTTTAAACCGAATTCGATTTTGTCTTTTCCAATCTCATAATATATCTTTTCGAAATTATTAATTTCCTTTTCTTCTTCAAATGTGTATTCACTTGATTTAGAATGAACTACATTAACAGAATCATCACAAGCAAAAACATGTATAAAACGATTTTCAATTTCAACTGATACTTTCATTGAGTTTAAATATTCGAAGGTTCTATTTAACAATTGGAAAACTTCTTTAAAGTAATTTTTTACACTCATCTCAAAATCGAGGTTTTTAGAAATTTCCGTTATTATTGAATCTATCTTTAGCTCATTTTCTAAATCTTCAAAGAGTTTCTTTGTCCTTAAAAATAGCGACCCAAGGTTTGAAATTGCTTCCATTACTTCGATATCTTGTGTGGTAAATGGATTCTGATCTTTTGTTGAATCAATAAAGATGCCACCATAATACTCGTCTTCGATAAAGAAAGATGCAGTTATTGTGTATTTTACTCTGTCTAATCCTAACTTTTTTGCAAGCTCTCTTTGGCTTTCATCTAATCCGACAGCTTCTATAGATTCAATTATTTTAACTTTTCCTTTTTCAACAAGCTTTTCTTCTGTTTCAAGATCGATGTTTAATTCGTTAAGAAGAGACACATCATAACCAAATGAAGCTACATACTTAAGCTCGTCTTTAGTCCTCAGAAGAATAGTTCCGTATTCCCCACCTTCTATTAATGAAAGTGTAAGCATCAAAAGTTTTGAAAAGAACTCTTCGTAATCCTCTTTAAAACTTGTTTTTGATAGAAAAACAAAAATATTTTCAAGTTTTGAAGCAAGACTTGCGTTTGTATCAACTTCTTTTTTAAGAGCCTTAAGCGCCGCTTGAATTGAAAAATAGAATGAAATAATTTTAGCAACTGAATTTGCAATGGCTATATCAACCTCATTGAAGTGAACACCTTCTTTAAAGATATCTAAAGAGAAGTGCCCCATATATTCATCTTTAACAGTAATTGGGATAATAAGAGTCTCTTTAATATCTTCCAGTCCAAGCTTTTTTGCATAATCCCTGAGTTCTTCGGGGAATCCCGAGATTCCTATTTTTTCAATAATAATTGGCTTCTTCCAAAATCTCTCCTCCCTTTCTTTATCAAGAATTAGTTTTTTTAAAAGATCTACGTCATAGCCCACGGAAGCAACAGGCATAACTTTATCTCCAACAACAAACCATAAAACACCCTTCTCTATTTTGGGAATAAGATGAACTACTGTTTCTAAGAGTTTTTGAACAGCCGTCTCTATTGGGGCGTCAATTGAGGTAGTAAATATGAAGTTGTTTAGTGTATTTAGTTTTTCTTGAGTATCTTTATACGCTTTTAACGCCTCTAATTCCCTTTTTAGGGTTTCTTCAAGCTCTAATGTAGTTTCCTTTTCCAATGCAAAAAGTCCATAAAGAACTGTTGCATAGAAAAGTAAAAATAAGAATATGAATAACCCATAAGTTAATACTGTGGTCAAAAAGACCCAATGCAATTTTTCGCTTAAATCACTTAGGCTTCCAAAGGTTTTAATTAAAAAAGAGCGTGAAAGATAAGTAAAGGAATAAGATTTTGAAATTGAATAGTTGGAAACGCTTCCTAAAACAGTATCTACATTTTTTAAGATGAATGAATCAGAAATGTTTGTTGCACACACTACTCCATCCTCTGACAAAATATATTTAAAAGGTGTAATTGCATTTGATAAATTTCTGGAAAGAGTATTAAGGTCAATTAATCCTGCAATAGTATAGGTAAATATTTTTCCTTTAAATATTGGTATATGTATTGCTATTGCATTAAAGCCCTCGACTGTCTTAAAAGGCAGTGATAGAGTTGTTTTTTTTGTTTTGAGAACTTCCTTTACATGAGGCTGATTTGAAATATTAGAGCCTATGGCGTATGTGTAGGGATATGTATATACAATTATGCCCTTATCATTCATAAGCGTAACTGATGCGAATATGGATTTATGGGTATCGTAGAATGTTTTTATTTGCAGTTTTGCATGATCTAAGTTATCTACATCAAGAGTTTCTGCAAGATATACAAGAGGACTTTCAAATGAATCAAGCAAGTATTGATTGAGTTTGTCAGCAATTACAAACGATGCATTCTGAACACTATAATTTAAATCAGATATAATTTGTTCCTTTTGACTTCTGTATGAGTTAAATCCAAAAGAAGATGCAATTGATGTTATAATTGCTGCAGTAAGTGATATTGCAACAAGTCTTGTGAAGATTGAAAGTTTTTCTTTAAAAATCTCCTTTTCTAAAGGACGACTGGGCATCCTTGCACCTATGTTTTTAAGGGTAAATACGCCGTGAAGAAAAGACAAAAACATCAAGGTAAGCGAAATATAGATTGTTGGTTTAAGAGGAAGATAATCCGTATAATATAGAAGTTTCAAGAATACTGAAATTGCCGAAAAGAGCACCACTAAAACATACATTCTTTTTTCATGAGAAGAGCCATATTTTGAATATGCAAATCCCCTAACAAGGTGAATAATAGCAATTCCTATAATGCCCCAAGAGATATAGTCCAATGCGCGCATTATGTTTCCAAGCAAAAAGGAAGATAAAATAAGCATTAAAATGCCTATTATTTCAATTGAATTTGGCTTAGCATACGTCTTTCCTGTTGTTTCAAGAATCGTGATATAGATAAATGTAGAAATTCCGATTGCAAATATTAGATTTATAGTTAGAAACGCACTTTCATTTGGACCTAACTCTAATATATAAAAGACTTTTATAAGGGATAGTATCACAACAATCGGAAATGAAAATGCCACTATGAATAGAACTCTCTCATATGTTCTTTTTTGTATAAACCATCTAAACGATAGTATAAATCCTAAAAGGATTGGGATTGTGAATACAGAAAACTCAAGTATTATAAGTAACCAGTCTATTTTCATTTCCATTGATAAATTATACCAAATGTCAAGAAATTGTGAATTTCTTTTAAAAAATTTTTAGCAAATTTTTTAATCGAGTGATAATTTGTAAAATCTTAAATACCCCTCAAAATGTTTGTCACCATATATAATACTCCCCCGAAACAGAGGAGATTCCTCAGGCTAAAGCCTTCGGAATGACAACCATTTTGAGGGGGCAACACACCTCCCCCTCAATACTCCCCCGAGACTGAGGAGATTC
>NZ_JBMFSR010000060.1:0-4603 GCF_049967455.1 Caldisericum sp.
AAATCTCTAATCCTCATTTCAGTTTTTGTACTGATAATATTTCTGCTTGCCTCCGTTACAGGAAGTTACGTCTTAATTAGGGTGTTTAAAAAAGTATCTGCAAACCTTAAACTTGATATGTTCAGAAATGTGGAAAAGAACATCGTAGCTTTCTTTGAGGAATTTGAAAATAAGTTAGGAATTAAGATTACTGAATGTGAAAGCGTAAATGAAATAAAGAAGTATAACTTTAGATTAACAGGTTGCAAAGAATACTTTGTACCAAGCGATCTTACCTTGGAATTAACTTATAGATGTAATCATAGATGAAGACATTGCTATAATAACAGTGAAATTAGTTTACAATATGAAATGAAAATGGAAGATGCTTTTAGTCTTTTAAATGAAGCAGATAAATTAGGAGTTAAGGTTATTGAGTTAACTGGTGGCGAACCTACTATTCATAATGATTTTAAAAAAATATTAGAAAAGGCTTTTTCATTAGATTTCGAATTAGTAGGGATTTTATCAAATGGTACCAACTTTTCCGAAGATATTTATTCAATCATATCTAAAAATAAGAACCGTGCTGTAGTTCAGGTTGACCTTCATGGTAGTTCTAAAGAATACATGGGTTGGTTTACCGGTAACAGCAAATCCTACGATCTTGTAGTAGAAAGTATTTCGAGGTTGGCGAAATTGGGGGTTCTTACGAGGGTTGCATGTAATGTCACACCGCAGAATGTTGATCAAATGTTAGAAATTGCTAATCTCGCTTACAAATTAGGTGCTGCTTCTGTTGCATTTAGTCCAATTGTGCCAATAGGACGTGCCCAGAGTACTCCCGAAATTATTTTGAATTTTCACAAAAGTGCCAATATAAAATTTGTAAAAAATATGAACATTATCCTCAAAAAATACGGAAAAGGTTTTGTATCTGTAATTGATAGTTCGGAAAATACTTATCCAAATTGCGGTGCTGGTTCAAAAATTATTGTAATTTCTCCGGATTTAGGAGTTAAAATTTGTCAAATGTCACCCGTGATTGACAACCTTGGAAGACACGGAAATTCTTTGGGGTCTTTTTTAGCATCTAATTCAAAGTTAATTGAAAGTATTTCAAAAATCCCAGCACCGAATAAAGAGATATGTGGTAAATGCGATAATCTATGGTTCTGCGGTAGTTGTATAACAAGAGGCATAATTAAAGCAAAAGAGGAGGGAGGAAAGTGTATATGGAAGAAAATAATAGTAGAAAAAGAGCCATCTCTCTTAAAAATGTTTCAAAACTAATAGATGGGAAAATAATATTACAGGATTTAACTTTCGACATTTTTTTAGGCGAAATTCTTGCGATAATTGGACCAAATGGAGCCGGAAAAACAACTACCTTAAGAATTGTAACAGGGATTCTTGATGCCAATTCTGGGGTAATAGAAAAAAATGGAAATTTAAGACTTTCAGCATTAAGTGAAAAGGATTTTTTATGGGATAGGCTTACCGGTTATGAAAACATAAGGCTTTATTGTAAATATTTCAATGGTAGTTCTGAATTGGGAAATTATTATAGCGAAAGGTTGGGCTTAAAGGACTATTTAAATAAAAGAGTTTATACTTATTCGAAGGGAACGAAGAGAAAACTTTCCTTACTTTTATCTCTACTTTTAAAGCCTCAAATTTTGATACTTGATGAGCCTATGACTGGGCTTGATCCAATTTCAAGGAAAAATACGAGGGACTTATTGTTTGAATTAAAAGAAAATGGAGTTGGAATTATTCTTACATCTCACGATCTTGCAGAAGTTGAGAAATGTGCAGACAGATTTATATTGATAAACAACGGAAAAATTATTGCAAACGACTTAGTTTGGGATACACTTTCGAAATACAAAACACTCGAGGACTTATTTTTTGAATTAGCAGGAGGTGATCAAAATGATTAAAGAATTAAAATACAATTTTGAGATGCTTTTCAAGGGCATATTCTTTATAGAATTAGGATTTTTGTTCGGCATACTTACTTTCGTAGTTTCTGGAAGCTTGAAAGGAGGAGAACTTTCATTGGTTTTAAATGGGCCTTATTCAGATACATTTATATCAAGGTATTTTCTCTTAGTATCATATTTTTTGGTAATAATGCTTCCTTACTTTGCTACTTCAGAGACAATTATGTATGAAAAAATTTAGTGGAAGAATAGAGCAATTACTTGTTAATGGTTTTAAACCTTTTTCTTACTTTTGGGGTTCTGCGTTAACTGTTTTTATACTTAATGAAATTATGCTGTTTATTCTATTTTCTGAATTCTATATTTTTAGGTTTTACTTTTTCCCGGGTATTTCAGTGATTTATTTAATTGAACCTTTAGTTGCAATTTCTATTTTCAGTTTTGGTCTTTCGAATTTTTTGTGTGCCGTTGTTTTAAAGATAAAGAAAGTAGATTTGATAAGAGGCTTTCTTTTTGTAATTCCATATATTCTTGTCTTTGGTGGAAATAACCTTATAACAAAGATGAAGCCCGAGTATAATATTGGACTCCTATTAGGAACAGCAGCGATCGGCCTTTTGTTATTTGCTTTATCAATTCTGATAATGAGGAACATTAATAATGAAAGTATTGTCCTAACCATACCATAAACATATGATAGATTCAAACTAACCTGAGCGATTCTCCAAATTTTTCACATATTTTCCTTGGGGTAAAAAATATATTTACCCAAAATCCCCAACCTATATAAATATATTATCTCTGGAATAGAAACTTCAAATTCCTTGTAAATGGTTTCTTGTTTTTGACATTTCTGTTAAGAACTTCTTGCCGTTGTTTGTTTCTTTTATCCCAAAGAGATATAGTTCCTTAAAATTGATTTTGTATGGGCTAATTTTAATGGGTTCTGCCACAATGTTTTTGAGTATCTTCAGGGCTTTACCACTAATGATTATTATTTCCTTTTTTATTGGCTTTGGGAATGCGCTTACCAATATACCGCTAAGCATATTTCTTCAACAAACTGTGCCTAATGATAAGTTGGATATTGTCTCAAGTTTCATTTACACGATGGCATCATTGGGGGCTCCTGTTTCACTTTCTTTGGGTAGATTCCTTTCGGATAAGATTGCCCCGCAAATCTTGATAACTGCTACAGGTTTCTTAGTTTTATTTTTAGTGATCTGTGGTTTTATCTTCCTCAAAACTGAGAAGAGTTAAAAAATCTTTTTAGAGATATAAGAATGCTTAAAAAATCTCTTGACAAAAATCACATTTTGAATATTCTATATTTAGATAACTGTCTAAATATAGAATATGGGGTTGAATGATATATTTAAAGCACTTGGTGATGAAACAAGGAGGAAAGTTCTGATAATGCTTTCAGAAAGGGACTTGACAGCAGGTCAGATTGCAAACGCATTTAATCAATCCTGGCCTACGATTTCTTATCACTTAGAGATGCTGGAAAAAGTAGGACTAATAACCTCAGAAAGAAAAGGTAGAAACATTGTATACAGTTTAAACACAACCATTTTCGAAGAGATACTTGTTTTCTTTGCTAATGTAAAAAGTAGGAGGGATAAAAATGGATGAAACATATAAATTAAACAAAAATGTTATTAGAAAGGAAGCATTTCCAATTTCACTAATAGCAGTGAGCTATATTTTAGGATTACTTATTTACCGTAAACTTCCATTCTTTGTTCCTACAAGTTGGGATTTAGAGGGACACATAAATGCGTATCTTCCAAAAAATTTTGCGATAACATTGCTCCCAACATTTGCTTTGGTATTACTTATTATCTTTCTTCTTATTCCGTATATTGACCCTCTTAGGAAAAATTACTCTAAATTTCTTGATACTTATACAACAATAATTAATCTTCTTGTTGCCCTTCCATGTATCTTACAAATAGTAATGCTCATAGTTATCGTTACGGGGTTAAACTATCTTGTCCCAAGAAGCGCAAATTTAGGAGTTGCAGTGGTATATATCGTGACCGGAAATTTCTTTCCTCGCATAAGGCAAAATTGGTTCATTGGTGTAGGAACGCCATGGACAATGATAAGCGAAGAAATATGGAAAAAGACTCAACGATTAGCAGGTTTCTTGCTTTTTATTTTAGGTATGGTATGCAGCCTATCTATTTTTGTTAAATCTTTGCAATCTGTTCTGCTTTCAGTTGACTGGGCGCTCGTTATCCTTGTCATAAGCAGTTTTTATTCATTTTTCCTCTATTTCAAGATGAGAGAGACTTCAAATGAAATTTCCTTCGAGAGAAAGGCAGACATATTTAGATCTCTTATTTTTACTGTTGTTCATATCCCTTACTGGATTTTTATGCTTTAATCTTTCATATAAGGAGGTATAGTATGAAGAAAGTTTTGTTTGTTTTGACAGTTCTACTTATTGTAGGGGTGTTTTTGACTGGCTGTTCTGCAAAGTTATTAAAGGAAAGTGATGTAAGTTTTGCTGGTCCAATGGTGGAAAATGTTCTTATTGCCCATAATGAAGGAAATTACGACATGTGGGCAAAGGACATGAGTGAAGAAATGCTAAAAGCAGTTCCAAAGGACAAGTTCAACGAAATGTTTAAAACAGTAACTGACAAAATTGGGAACTACATTCCTAATTC
>NZ_JBMFSR010000061.1:0-4428 GCF_049967455.1 Caldisericum sp.
GGGTAGTTCGAAGGGGGACTTTTACCCCTTCGATTAATAAGAAATCTCCTCCTTTTGGGAAAGTTCGAAGGGAAGCCTTTTACCCCCTCTATTGAGGTATTTTGCTCCCACGATTACCCAAGGAGACATTTTAAAAACTATTTTTCCTTGAGTTCTCTCCTTTTTTCAAAGTTAATAATTTTCTTTTTCACTACATTTTATCAAACTCTTCCGTCAAGTGGTTTAAAAAAATTCCTTAAAACTTTTTCTCTCACATATTAGATACGAAACCCCATCAAAAAAGTTCCTTAAAATTTTGGGAATTTTGCTAAGTTTTTAAAAAACCGTCTTTTTAGAAATAATTTAAATCTTCTTTCTATAACTTACATTTATAGCAAAAAATGAAGTTAGCCTTCTTAAATAACTTTTCGCTTAGCATCTTGAACTTAACAAAAACTACATTTTCAATTGATAGTGTTGTAATGTTTGTTAAGCAAGATAAAAAATATTAATACCATATATTTAGAAGAATTCCTCAAAATATTAATTCAAGATTTAAATTTTTTTACTTCAAAAACTTTGAAATTATTTAAAAAAATCCAAAAAAGTGCTATAATATGACTGACCAGTCAGTCAAAGAGATTGGAAGATTTAAAGCACATTTGATAGTGATAAGTTATATTTAAAAATGAGTGCATGAGGATAGGATTTATGAGTGTGATTGTTTGTTTGATTGTTATGACTTAAATTTGGAGATATTGATGAATGAGATAAACAAAAGAGAGCAAATTATTGAAGTAAGCGAGAAGCTTTTTCTTGAAAAAGGATTCCCTAATACCTCAGTTGAGGATATTACAAACGTTTTAGGAATTGCAAAAGGGAGTTTCTACACTTACTTTTCTTCAAAAGAAGAACTATTGAAGGAAATTGTTTCAAAGACTCTTAAAAATATTTATGAAGAGTTGTCGCAATTCTCATTTGAAAACAAAGACGTCGAAAAATCTTTTGAAGAATTTGTTTCACTTAATATAGAACTTGCAAAATCTTATGGGCCATCAATTATTGTATCTCTAAGAGACTTTGGTATGTTTTTAGAAAACGGAAGCGAAAAAGCTCTTGGAAATGTAATCTTCGATAGCATCAAAAAACTCATTGAAGAATTTCTAAGAAATACCATCCAAAATGCAGACGAAGAAAGTGTCATATACATTACAGGCATTTCTCTTTCAATTTGGATAGAAACATTTTTCTTCAAAAAAGAAATTAACAAACAAAAAATGGCAAAACTCATCTTAGATGGATTAAGGAGGAGTAAATGATAGCAGTGATAGGAGGAACAGGACACCTTGGCAATGTCCTTATAAGAGAACTTCTAAAAAGAGGAGAAAAAGTAATTTGCATAGTCCCAAAAGGTGAGGATCTTACTCCACTTAATGGGCTTGACGTTGAAGTTAGATTTTCCGATATAACTGATTTTGAAAGCATAAATAAGATGCTTTTTGGTGTTGATTACGTTTATCATACAGCAGGCATTGTCTCGATAATCAAAGGAGAATGGGAAAAGTTGTACAAAGTAAATGTTTTGGGTACGAGGAATGTGGTTGAAGCATGTATCAAAAACAAAGTTAAGAGGCTTGTCTATACAAGTTCGATTCACGCATTTAAAGAGCCACCTAATCAAGTACCTATAACAGAGGGTACTCCACTTGATCCTGAATATGGTGAATATGCAAAGTCTAAAGCGCTTGCAACTATTGAAGTGCTTAAAGGTGTAGAAAATGGGCTTAATGCAGTAATAGTTGCACCTACTGGAATTATTGGTCCATATGATTTTAAGATATCAGAAATGGGAACACTTATTCTTAAATACATAAAAAGCAAAGTATTTTTCTATGTTGATGGTGCTTATGATTTTGTTGATGTAAGGGATGTTGCAATAGGTGAAATCCTTGCAATGGAAAGAGGAAAAACGGGTCAAATTTATATTCTTTCAGGAGAAAAAATAACTGTTAAAGAAATTCTCAACACTCTAAGAAGCATTTCAGGAAAGAAGATTCCACATATAAAAATCCCATACTCTTTTGCCAAATTCACTGCACTTTTAACTCCTATTATTTCACGAATCACACATGAAAAGCCTCTTTTTACCCTTTATTCTCTTTCGGTTCTCAAATCAAACTGTAATGTGCAAAAAGACAAGGCAACCAGAGAGTTAGGATACTCATCAAGGCCATTACAAAAATCACTCAAAGATGCATATATGTGGTTTAAAGAAAATTATAGAGGGAATAAGCCTTTTAAGAAACTTTCACCGAATGTATTGCAGTAATTTTAAACGTAAGATAAACTTTTCCTCCTAACTGTATGTTTAATTCCTCAAAGGATCTTTTAGTAATAAGGGCATTAATGCAAAAGTTTTCAGCAATTTTTACCGTGATTGTTGCAATTCCATTTTTATTTACAATTTTATAAACAATTCCTTCAAATTGATTTCTTGCAGAAGACTGAAAAGGAGTTTTTGAAAGGGTTATATCCTGTGGATGAATAAATACCACAACACTATCTCCCACGTTGTATTCTTGCAAAACATAAATATATTCATTTCCAATATCTATCTTTGAAATATTCCCTTCAACTTCTATGACATAACCTTTTATGACATTTACACCTGTAAGATAGGCAACCTCAACATTCTCAGGGGTGAAGAAAATTTCAGAAGGTTCTCCGATTTGAAGTAACTCACCTTTACTTAAAACGGCAATTCTATCACCTACGATACTTGCTTCATCAAGGCTATGTGTTACAAAAAGAGCACTTTTTTTAAATGTTTTTATAATTTCTTTTATTTCAAATGCAATGCGCTCCTTTTCTCTTGGTGAAAGTTGAGAAGTTGGCTCATCAAAGAGGATTAAAGGTGGATCAAGAATAAGCGTTCGTGCAATGGCTACCTTTTGTTTTTCTCCACCACTCAGTTCTTCAGGATATCTTTTGAGAAGACTTTCGAGTTTAAAAAAATTGACAAGTTCGTTAAATCGGGTTGAAGCATCTTTAACAGACCTAAAACGCAAGCCAAACTTTATATTTTGCTCAACATTTAAGTGAGGAAAGAGCGCAAGCGTCTGGAATATATATCCTATGTTTCTATCTTCAGGTTCTTTTCTTGCAATGTCAATCCCGTCAAGGATAATGCGACCTTTATCTATGGGTAAAAATCCTGCAATGGTGTTAAGTAGTGTTGTTTTTCCAGACCCATTTTCCCCAAGTATTGCAATAATTTCGCCTTTGTTTAATTCTATGCTTATGTCTTTTAAAGAAAATTTGCCAATATGTGCATAGAGATTTTGTATCGAAAGTAAAACACTCATTTTACTCTCCTTCCAATTATTCTGAGGATGACAAAAATAAGAAGGGATATTATAAGAAGGGTCGCAGCAATTGATATTGAAGTTTCGAGATTGTATTGCGTATAAGCATCATATATACGAATTGGTGCAGTCATTGGATAGTATGCAACAATAATTACTGCGCCAAACTCTGAAATTGCTCTTGCGAATGCCGAAAGAAATCCAGAAATAATATGTCCTTTTATAAGAGGAATATTAACAAGAAAAAAAGTATGCAATTCGCCTGCACCTAAGATTCGTGATGCGTTTTCAAGAGATTGGTCCATATTTTTAAAGCCTTCCTTTACAGTATCCACAAAAAATGGGAATGAAAGATACATCATCGCAATGACAACTGCAAAACCTGTCCCCATTAATTTTATATTGAGTGTATCATAGAGAATTTTTCCAATAAGACCATCCTTTCCAAACACAAGAAGAAGGGCGATGCCAGCAACAATATGAGGTGTTGCTAAAGGTGTATCACAGATTGCTTCAATAATACTTCCAAGCTTTCCAAAGTGGTCTTTTGCAATAAGATAGGCAAGAGGGATACCGAATATGACACTCAGAATAGAGGATATAAATGCAAAAAATATGCTATTAAAAATTGCTTTTAAATTAAGTGGATCTCTCAAAGATGATACTATAAGCGTAAGTTTAGGATAAGTAATGAGCCTCAAAAGTGGAAAAATTATAAATAGTATACTAATCAAAGCAAATACCGCAAGTATCCATCTAAAAAACACTTTCATAGATTAATTATAATAAAAAAGATATTTTTTAAATATCTTTATATAAATTTGAGTGTGCCCTAAAACCTCCTTCGAAAAATGAGCAAAGAAGCTGTGACGTCAAGCAAAATGAGACATACCTAAATCTAGAGGGGCTTACGATTTTCCCCCTTCGAACTTCCCCAAAAAGAGGAGATTTCTCCTCACTACGTTCGTCGAAATGACAATCATTGGAAGAGGGCACATCCCCCTTTGAACTTTCCCCTAAAAACAAAAAGAATAACTTTTCACTTTCATTTGTCATTCCGAAGCCAATTTTTCCTTGTCATTCC
>NZ_JBMFSR010000062.1:0-4314 GCF_049967455.1 Caldisericum sp.
GAGATTTCTATTACTCGAAGGGGTAAAAGTCCCCCTTCGAACTACCCCAAAAGGAGGAGATTTCTCCTCACTTCGTTCGTCGAAATGACAATCATTGGAAGAGTGACTTCGAAATGACAATCATGTAAAGAAGACACATAATACATCAGCCATTATGGAGAGAAGTATGCTTCCACTTTTAACTCACTCCATATAGTCAAAATAAGGAAGTAATTATCTTCTTTTCCTTTCTTTTGTTTAAATTGACAAAGTCAAAATTAAGCGTATAATAAAGAGTAAATTTTAATGGAGGTGAAAAAATGAAAGGTTGTCCTATCCCAAATGAAGGAAATGTTGACAGAATTATAAGGATAATTGTAGGACTTGTGCTTATTCTTATTTCAATATTTGCTTCACTTAATCCTACCCTCAGGGTTATTTTTATTATCATTGGTGTTATTGCGCTTGTTACCGGTCTTACTGGTTTTTGTCTTGTATATCAACTTCTTGGCATTTCAACAAGAAAGTAAAATTCTAACTTTTATAATTGGGAGGGTGTAAAAAGCCCTCCTTTTATTTTTTAAAAATGTAATTTTCATATAAAATGTGGTGGCATGATAGGAAAGGGGTGGAAAAATGCATCCATTGATTTCTAAAAAAAGTGGAGAAAGGTTATTTTTGCTTGGAAATGAGGCCGTTGTTAGAGGAGCAATTGAGGGTGGAGTTGCAGTTACAGCAACATATCCCGGTACACCTTCCTCTGAAATTGGCGATACCTTTTATGAAATTTACAAGGAATTAGGTATATACTTTGAATTTTCTGTAAACGAAAAAGTTGCGCTTGAAGTTGCAGCATCTGGCTCTGTATCGGGGTTGAGAAGTTTTGTTTGGTTTAAACATGTGGGGCTTAACGTTGCATCGGACTCGTTTATGTCACTTGCCTATACGGATATTAGGGGTGGGCTTGTTGTATTATCAGCAGATGATCCTTCAATGTTTTCTTCGCAAAACGAACAAGATAATAGGCATTATGCAAGACTGGGGAATGTAGTGCTCATTGAACCGTCAACTCCACAGGAAATGAAAGACTTAATGCCTTATGCCTTTATGGTTTCAGAGAAGGTAAGGCTTCCGATTCTTTTTAGAACTACAACCCGTGTTGCCCACATGAGAGGTGTAGTTGAACTGGGCGATATATTTACAAATTTTCCTCAAGGCGAGTTTATAAGAGATCCAGCAAAACTAGTGCCTGTACCTTCCAATGCATACAGATCAAAGGGAGAAATCATAGAAAAACTCAAAAAGGCAGAATATATTGCAAACGAAAGCGTATTTAACAAACTGATTGAGGTTGACGGCAAAATTGATACAGGGCTTCTTATTATCGTATCTGGGGTTTCTTTCAATTACGTAATGGATGCACTTGCCGAAAGAAACCTCAAAGCAATGGTTCTTAAACTTACGCTTACCTATCCTTTCCCTGAGAAACTTGTGATGGAAGCAATGAAAAATAAAGAGAAAATCCTTGTTGTTGAAGAAGTCGATCCTATAATGGAAAAAGAGATCTATTATATTCTTGGAAGATATGGACTAAATAAAAAAGTTTATGGAAAACTTGATGGAACATTACCAATTGCCTATGAATACAACCAGGATATAATAGAAAGCGCCTTGGAGCATATTTTAGGATTAAACTTCGAACGGCCAAAACCATTAAAGACAGAGTTGCCACTTGCAGTACGTCCTCCTGTTTTTTGCCCAGGATGTCCACATAGAGGGATGTATGATGCAGTGAAAAGAGCAGTTAATGAATTAGGGATTGATGCAATTTATCCAAACGATATTGGGTGTTACACGCTTTCCATAAATGCACCATTTAATATGGCTGATTATCTTCTTTCGATGGGTTCAAGTGTAGGCACTGCATCGGGATTATCAAAATTTTCTGGTAAGAAAGTCATTGCTTTCATAGGCGATTCAACATTCTTCCATGCAGGGATTCCTGCGCTTGTAAATGCGGTTCACAACAAAGACAATTTTACATTAGTTATTCTTGATAATAGGACTACCGCAATGACAGGCGCTCAGCCGAACCCAGGTCTTGACGAAGAGGGCAAAAGAAAAATTGATATTGAAAGTGTTGTTAAGGGAATTGGTGTTGATTATGTGAAAACGGTTGATCCTTATAATCTAAAAATGTCAACTGAAGCCGTAAAAGAGGCACTCAATACAGAAGGCGTGAGTGTAGTAATTTCAAAGAGGGAGTGTGCGCTTATTGTCCCAAAGAAAAAATATACCTTTGTTGTTGATCTTGAAAAGTGCACTGGTTGTATGAATTGCATAAATGAAATTGCGTGTCCTGCAATGTATGTAACGGAGGATCATAAGGTTCAGATTGATGAGTTTCTGTGTGATGGCTGTGCCGTGTGCGTGCAGACCTGCCCTGAAAAAGCCATAAAAGTGCGAAAGATTTAGGATTTATTTTCTTCCTCTTTCCTTGTTCTTCCCAATGGGTCTATGTGCACAGTAACATTGTATGCGCCTGTTGCCTTTTGAACGACTTCTTCTACTGAATTTGCAATATTGTGTGCTTCCTCAACGGTTAGGTCGTCTTTGACTTCTACATGTAGTGATATAATTTTGTTTGTGACATAATCATGCACGTAAATCTCGTGGATGTTTGTAACCCCCGGGACTGTAAAAGCGGCATCGTGTATCTTATTAATTAGATTAGGGTCTGGTGCAACTCCTATAAGAGAATTGCTTGAACTTATTAGAAGTTGAACTGCAACCCATACAATGAGTAAGGCAACACCCAACGCAAGAATACCATCTACCCTGTATATCCCAAACTTCGAGAATATGAGGAACTGCAACAAACAGTGTTGCAATTGCATCAGATCGGTGGTGCCATGCATCTGCGATAAGTGAACTTGAGTTTATTCTTCGTCCCAAGAATATTGAAAAGTGCGCCATCCACTCCTTAAATAAAGCAGATAGAATCAAAACTATGAGTATTATCAAATTAAATTCTACATGCTCTGGCTTTATAATCCTAAATATTGCAGATTTTCCTAAATCATATGCTACAATTCCAAGCAATAGCGCTATTAAAAAAGTAGCCAAAAGTTCGAATCTTCCATGTCCGAAAGGGTGCTCTTTGTCCGGAGGCTTTTCGCCGACCTTAAATCCTACAAGGACAATAACTGAAGTTAAGACATCTGAAAGTGAATGCCACGCATCGGCAATTAGCGAAAGGCTATTGAGGAATATTCCTGCAACAAATTTGAAAAAAGCAAGGGCAACATTTCCTATGATACTTACCCAGGCCTCAAGATAACCTATTTGTTTCCTTGTTTCTTTACCTTTTGTGAAAATTTTTAAAAGCCAAGCGTTAAAAAGGTCAAAAATTTTCATAACGATGATATTATATTAGCCTAACTGTAAAAGTCAAAACGATTTTATCGAATCTCTTTTACCATTCTAAAAAAGCTGAAAACTTCTCCAAGATCGAGTGTTTTTTCTTCTGTGATTTTGTATCCTAATTTTTTATAAAGATTTATTGCTGTTTCGTTTTCACGTTCAACATCAAGCGAGAGATATTTTAAATTCCTTTTTGATGCAGTTTGCTCTGCATAGAGCATAAGTTTTGTACCAAGACCACTTCCTCTAAATTCTGGGTATATGGCAACATTTGATATATAGTATTCATCCCTTAACACCTTTCCTATTTTTGTGTATGCCTTAATGAGGTTTTTAAGGATTATAAATGTGTTTCCTTTTGTAAAATGCATAATGTTAAAGAATGTGCTAATTGATTCCTCTTTTGCTTCTCTATATTCATATCCAACAAGTAGTCCTCCAATTTTTCCGTTTACTTCGATGAATATTGTGTGTTTAAAACTATAGAGATTTTTCTCGTTTTGGTAAAGTGCTTTTAAAACATCTTTTGTGTGATCTTTAAATATAGAATCAAGGACTTTACCTGAAGCAAAATATACGAGATTGTAAAAATCCTGAAAATTAGACTTTTGTGCCTTTCTTATAAAAATTTCGAACATTTCTCCACCTATAAAAAATATAGTGGAAAGTAAAAAAGAGAGAATTTTTCATATTCTCTTCATATTGTTTTTTTATACTCGGGTAGTAGTAAAAATTAAAAAATTTACTTTAGGAGGTAAAAATGAAAAAGTTTAAATGGCTCTTAGTAGGAGTTTTAGCAGTAGCAGTTTTGTTTGGAAGTATCGCGTTGGTGGGTGCTGCAACAGGAAATGGTTCAGCAGGTAGAACTGGATTTAGAAACGGGTATGGTGTTGCAATTGGGCAAAAATTTGA
>NZ_JBMFSR010000063.1:0-4305 GCF_049967455.1 Caldisericum sp.
GAAGTTTGTATTGCTTTTTAACGGATTAATCTTTGTGTTTGCAATCGTATCAGGTTTCTTTGTTGGTGCATTTTTCAAGGAATAGTGAAAAACTATGGAAGAAAACGATAACAAAGTTAAAATTGGGATAGTAGCATGTGCAAGCAATGCTTCAAATACGGGAAGGCTTGCAAGTCTTGTGTCTGTTGAGCTTATCAACGCTCTTGGAGATGTCGCCGGTATTTGCTCACTTCCTGCGATAGCGACAAAAGTCGTAAGGCAAACAAACCTTGTTAAGTCAATTCCAGCACTTGTACTTATTGATGGTTGCCATAATGAATGTGCAAAAAAGATATTAAGTAATGTTGGAATCAAACCGTCAATTTATGTAAACCTTGAGTATGATTTTGGCCTTAAAAAAGAAGGCCCATTTACAACGTTTAATTACAAAGAAAGTGATGTTAAAGCAATAGTTTGTGATATTTTAGAAAAAATCAAGAAGGAGGTGTCAGATGTCTGACCCCAAAAATTTGAAACCCTGGCACGGTGTGCCAAGAGAATCAATCCCGTGGTATCCAACGGTTGATGAAAAAAAGTGTATAGGTTGCGGACTTTGTTTTGTTACCTGTGGAAGAAATGTTTATGAGATCGTAGACAAAAAAGCAAAAGTTACAAATCCATATGACTGTCTTGTAGGATGCTCAACTTGTGCAACTGTCTGTCCAGTTGGTGCAATTTCCTTCCCAGATAAGGATATGATTCAAAAATTGCAGAGAGAATACGCAATTTTAAGGGTAGTGGGCACAGAAAAAACAAAAAAAGGAGCAAAACTGGCTTTTGAGAAAGCACGAGAAAATGCAAATGAACTTCTTTCTCAAGCAACTCATTTTGCAGATTACACAGTTGCTGGAGATGTAGTGGAAAACAATATTCCACAAAAAATTGAGGAATTATCACAAAAACTGAACTTCGATGTTGTGAATGTAACAATTGAAACCCCTCTTTTAAAATTTAAATTCAACGAAAAATCGCCTTCTCTAATAAAATTCAGGGTTGTATCAAGGGAATACGAGGACATTGCTAATGTGATTGATGAATTAGACAAACTTCTTAAGGAAAATAAAGTTATTGTTATTGAAAAGAATAAGGGATGAACATGCAAAGAAATAGTAGAGGAGATCTCATATGCCCGACCCAAAATACTTGAAACCCTGGCATGGATTGCCAAGAGATAAAATACACTGGAACCCAACCGTAGATGAGAACGTTTGTATTGGATGCGGAACATGTGTCACAGGGTGTAGCCGCCTTGTCTACAGGTTTGATTTTGAGAAAAATAAATCTGTTGTCTATGACCCTTTGAACTGCCTCGTCGGTTGCACTACTTGTGCCAATATTTGCCCTGCTAATGCCATATCATTTCCTTCGCTTGAGACGGTGGACAGCCTAATTGCTCAAGCGACGGTGCACCATGCTATAGAAGATGACCTTATCGGAAGAAAAGCAGAGCTTTTTAATCCAGCGGAAGAGCATCAAAATAAGCACAAATTTATTGTTGACAAGAAAATACAAGCTGGGCCCAAAAATTTGTTAGTTTATTTAAAGCCAGAAAGCGCCAACGATAAATTAAAAGAGTTTGTTCCTGGACAATATGCCAATGTTTGCAGTCCAGATAAAAATTGGTTATGCAGATCGTACTCAGTATGTAATATTCCTGATAAAGAAGAGAGTTATGTTCAGCTCTACGTAAGGTTGGAGGATGGCGGCCGCTTCACGGGATGGATGTTTAGTGAAATGAAAGAGGGAGATGTATTAAATCTGAAAGGACCTTTTGGGGCTTTCCGATATCAATCTGCGGAGGATAAATCACTTTTGTTCATTGCAAGGGGAGCTGGTTTTGCGCCGATTAAATCAATCATAGAGCAAATCCTTGAAGCTGACCCTCAGAGGAATATTACTCTTTATTGGGGAGTAACAGACACAGATGATTTCTGTCTGCTTAAGCCAATTAAAGAATGGTTAAGTATTGATACAAATTTCCATTGTGTTCTTACTGCAAGAGTGGTTTCTTCTGATTTTGCTCCGCCTGTTGGAGTTGTCTTCCACCAGGGAACTGTTTATAATGCTCTCGCGAACTCTTATTTTGAAGACTTCGACTTAGTAAATATGGATGCGTACTTAGCTGGCCCAAGTAAAACCATAAAAGAAGTAATAAATGTCCTCATAATAAAAGGTTTTCCAAAAGACAGGATATTTGTTGATTCATTTGGTTTAAAGTAAGTAACTAATTTCTAATTTTTCACTTGGAGGTGAAAGAATGAATAACAAAAGTTATGCAGAAATTGCAAAGGCAATTTCAGAGCCAATTGGGCTCACAAAACATTTAGTAGCAGTAAAGTTTTTTGACGATTTAAACAAGGTCCCAGAAGGTTTACCGAGACCGGAGAGCAAGATTTACTATTGTGGTGCAGTCGGAAAAGTAATGAGCGAAGGGAAGACTTTGCTTTTACTTGCCGAGGACCACGGCTGTGATAGAGGAGCTTACATGTTGGGAGTAAAAGAACCTCCGGAAGCGGTTGTTAACGGTGAGATGTATGCAAAATCCCACATGGTGGAAACACCGCGTGCCGGCAAAAGACTTATCGACCAGGCTCCAAAAATTCCAGTGGGAAAAACTGCAGCAATTTTACTTACTCCCCTTGAAGAAGCAACTTTTGACCCCGATGTAGTGCTTGTTTCAGCCAACCCTCACCAATCACTGGTGATACTCAATGCGACTAATTACAAAAATGGTCTTGAAATTCCTCTGAGGTTCCAGATTTTAACTTCTTTCTGCGCTTATGCAACAGTATTGCCATTCAAGTATGGTAAGCCTGAAGCAACAATACCTCAGGAACAGGCAAGAATGCGTTCACAGTTCACTAATGAGGAAATGCTTATTGGAATCCCTGGCGAAATGCTTGAGGAAGTTGCAGACGTCCTTTCAGGACTTTGCTGTGTTCCTAAACCTGCGGTCTAAGGGTTAATGCAGGCTTAAATTATCTAAGGACAGATAATTACTTTAGAAAATAGTCTAGGAGGATAATATGAATAGTTATATTGGCTATATCTATCTTGCCGCTGCTGCAGCGCTAATGTTACTTTCTTACTTCAAGGATAAGAATAAAACTAAAAAAGCTTTGATGACTACTGGAAAGATAGCTTTGAATGTCTTGCCTGTGTTGTTTTTTATCTTCATCCTAATGGGTGTCATACAAATATTTGTTACAAAGGAGTTGGTAGCTAAACTACTTGGTACAGAGAGCGGAATATGGGGAATACTCATTGGCGAAATAGTGGGAGCTGTCGCACTAATTGAGCCAGCTGCTGTGTTTCCTTTCTCTGGCTCGCTTATTTCAAAAGGCGCAACGTATGGAGTTATATACGCATTCGCATCTACTGCAGTCCTTATTGGCATTGCGACGCTTCCAGCTGAAATTACCTTCATGGGTAAAAAGTTCACTGTTGTGAGAAATATTCTGACATTCGTTTTGATATTTCTCATTGCTTTAACCTGGAAATTTATGATGTAGAAGGGAGGATAAAATCGCTTATGAAGAAATTGATTAAAGATGCATTTATGTATATAGCGCTTGGCCTGGTTATTTGGGGAATTGTTGCGGTGTTTTCGGTTTCAAAAAGCACACAAGTTGCAAAGATTGCATATAAAGCTTTCGCCAACGCATTCTGGATTATAGTCTCAGTGTTCTTTTTCATCGGTTTGATCCAGGCTTGGGTTACTCCCGATCAGATGTCCAAATATTTGGGTAAAACTGCTGGCTGGAAGAGGTTTGCATTTGCATCAACAGTGCCAATACTTCTTGGAGGTTCCCTTTTCACTATGCTTCCGCTTACTAAATCCCTAAAGGAAAAAGGGGCGTCCAATGGCGCAATTTTGGCATTTCTGACAGCATGGAGTGGAAAAGCTCCTTTGATACCACTTGAAGCCCAATTTTTGGGATGGAAATTCACTATCATAAGAACTCTGTTGATCATTCCAACTGCTATTGTAATTGGGATTGTGGGAGAAGTTATCCTTGATAAATGGGAAGGCGTGCCGGTCAAAGTAGACTTTGGGAAGATGGCTGAAGGCGAAGTGCTTATTGGAGAAAGCATCGTAGAAGAACTAAACCACGAATTCAACCTTAGAGAAACAGAAGTCAAAACAATTGTTTCCGGAGCCAAGCACCGTGTAGAGTTCGATATTCTGGGAGATATCCTTGAGAAAAATATCCCGTTAAAACTAGCTGAGCTTGCTTCTAAGTACGATTATGAACTTGTCAAACT
>NZ_JBMFSR010000064.1:0-4183 GCF_049967455.1 Caldisericum sp.
ATTTTTATCTGCGCTTTCAATGAGTTTTACCTTAATTTCTGCTGTATCTTCCTTCACTTCCACACTTTTCAAAATGTAATCTTGATAACCCTCCTTCTTAAAGATAATTGAATGTTTTGCTAATGTAAGTTTAACATCAGTTGGAGCCCTCACGACAAAATCTTCGTCAATATAAACTGTTGCGCCTTCTGGGTCGGAATCAATGTGTACTGCCCTGGTCTGTGCTTGAGGTGCAGGATTACTTGGATTGCTCTTTGTTTGCTTGAAATTACATCCTGCAAGAAACAGGAGACCAACAAGAACTACGAATAAAATTTTCTTCACACCTACCTCCTTGTATATAAGATAATGAAATTCTCAAAAAAGTTCCATAATTTTCAGAGAATTTTTAAAAATTTCGTCTGTAACATTATATTTGTAGAGGTTCTTTCTCTAAATGACCGCTCTCTATCCAAAAAATTGCATCACAGATATGTTTCAATTCTTCCATGTTTGGGCTCGTTATGAGAATTGTAATGCCCTTATTTTTTAAATCTTTCAGAACCTCGTGAACGGCTGCTATTCCCTCACGGTCTAAATTGCTTGTTGGTTCGTCAAGAAGCAATAACTCTGGATGCTCCATCAGAGCCTGAGCAATACCCAGCCGTTGGATCATCCCTGTTGAATAAGTTCTAACAGGTCGTTTATCATCAGGGTTTAGTCCTACAAGCTTCAGAGTTTCAATGATCTCCTCTCTCCCGATTTCGTTCCTGATTGAAGCAAGAAGTTCAAGGTTTCTCATTCCACTCAGGTAAGTCAAAAAACCTGGTTTTTCAATTAGAACACCTGTTTTGTCTGGAAATTCTATATCTTTTCCAACTTCTTTTTCAAAAACAAAAACTTTACCCTCTGAAGGGTAGACGAGTCCACTGATTATTCTGAGAAGCATGCTCTTTCCAGAGCCATTGGGTCCACCAAGTCCATAAATTGCTGAAGAAGGAATTTTAAGAGATATATCTTCAGGGATAGTTCGATTTCGTATAACTTTTGTTACATCTTCTAAAATAACTACTTGCTTTTTATCAACTTCTTCCATTTAAGCCTCCTTATGAATTTCTGAGATTTTTTTAAATATGTCCATTCTGCGGACGTATATGAAACTAACTGCCAAAATTATCAGAACTATTATTGCATTGTAAACAAGCGACCACATCAGGGAAAAACCATAAACCGTTGGGTCAAGGAACGTGTGCCTGAGAAGCATTGATTGAGAACCAGGCAACCATCGCACTAAATACGGATGCCTGATCCCAAAAAGCCATGAGAGAATCATAACAGCGCACACAAGAATTAAAGCAGTAAATGAATTCCTCCATATTACTGACAGTGCCATTTGAATGAAGGATAGTGCGAACAATGTGCTCCCGAACAAAAGGAAAACCCACCTTATCATTAAAGTGACAACAGTTGTATCTTTTGGAATCTGCCATAATTTTAGAGAAAGTAGAAACGGGCTTATCTCATTTGACAGGGGAAGGAAAAATAAGCTGACTATTAGAACTGTTGCAATGCCTATTAAAACATAGATAATTGAGAGAATAAGGAGTGTAGCTATCTCTCCAAGCCACCACTTTCTTCGTGAACCAATGAGTGGAATGATAGAAACGCCCCTCTGTGATAGTTCTTCCTCTGCAGTATTTCCGAACATGTAGAAGAACATAAGGTATGGCAGGAACCAAAAAATGAGGTTGAATAGAGAATCATCTGAAATTGATGGACCTGCAAATGCAACAAAAAGTACATCCCATACATTCTTTGAATAGGATGAGGGATAAGTTGCAACCTCGTATACACTAAACAATCCTATCAATGAAAAGATAACAACCGTTAAAATTAAATCTTTCATACGTAAGGTTGTTTTAAAATTTATGCGCATCAGTCTTGAAAACGGTACTTTTCTCATAGCTTCACCTCAAGATGTAACCTTTCCTAAAAGAAAATCTCTTCTCTTGCATATTAAAAACCCAATGGTTGTGAACAAGACAATCCATATTACCCAATAGATGATTGAAGCAAAATAAGGAGGATAAAGAGAGGCTTTATCACCGAAACTGTGAAAATTAAACAGAATATGGTTAGAGACGAAGAAGTTAACAAAATGCTGAGGAATATCACCTCTGTAGGCAAAATAGCCACCAAGGTCAATAAGCACGCCGAACAAAAATCCCAGAGATGCACTGTTAAAGAATAGAGATGCAGTTATGACTGCAAGCCCTATACCAAGCCATCCCAATATCAAAAGCACGATAAGCTCGATAAACGCAGAAGTTACAGAAAGAGTTGCCGGTATTTGGGGATTCAAATAACTGTAACGGGAATAATTCAAAGCCATTTCACTCCATCCATTAGTCAAAGGAAGTGCAAAGGAATTTGTAACGAAAATGATAACGAGGAGTATTACAAGGTAAAGAATGATAGAAGCTGTTAGAATCAGGATTTTATTCCACAACCATTTGCTTCGGAAGTTGAGGCGAATCAGAACAAATTCGTCAAAATTTGTAGTAACTGGAATATCGCTTATGAAAAGGAGAAGGACAGGAGTTAAAACGAAAAATAACATACTGCCACTTCCCAGAATGCTAAATACAGCATCCCATACATTTGCCGATGTTTTCTGATTAATAGTAAACGTCAGAACTCTATCACCCATAAAATACGTAAAGAACAAAACTATTAGAAATAGGAATATCAGCATCAATCTTTTATAAAAGATAAACCTTTGAAACTCGAAGTTGAAGATATGCAGGGTATCCTTAAGCTTTTTATTCATAAACCCTTTTCTTTTTTGCAAACATAAATAAGCACACTACACTTATTAGGAAAATAGCTCCCAACTCCCCAAATAGGCTTAGCCACGATGTTGTGTGACAGAAAAATGGCATTAAAGTATTTGTAGGATTCCATGCTGATTTACCTAACATATCTGCTACCATACCACCGATCATGTACAGAACAAATGGAGTTGCAAGTGCAACATATTTATTATGGAGAAATAAGGATAAAGCCAATCCTAATGAGGCATATGTAGCCCCAAAGATAAAGGACAAGCCAATGAGGAAAAATACATATAAGTCAGTTTTCGTAAGATATAAATAACCCATAGGCCCTGGAAGAGATACATATGGAATCCTTACATTTACCCACGCCTCACCTGGAGCAGGCACGGGTGGAAAGCCTCGTGGATAGAAGATGTTTATAACTCCATATATAATAAGAAGTGGAATAGATATGCTTATCCCACCTGCAAGAAGGTTTGCAAAAAATTTAGAAGTGATATACTTGCGGAAAGAAGTCCTTGAAAGGATAAAAGTGACATATCCCGAAGAGCGGTCTGTGATTAATGATGCGGCAAATGGAAGCACCGCAATTAGGGGTGCAATGGCAGGCAGAACCCAATAGTAAGCTCCGTAAATAAAGGCATCAAAAGCATTATTGATAAAAGGGTATTCTGCAGGATTGCAAAAACGAGATACTGGTGGTCCGTACTCCAGCAAAGCAACTATGGTAGATGCAAAGGTAATTGCAATTGCTAACAAGAATGACCAACTAAAAAATGCTCTGCGAAACTCTTCTTTTAACATTTATTTACCTCCATATTCTTTTATTTGGTGGCGAGAGGCTTTAACTAAATTAAGTTATGGGTATCTGGGCTCCAGTGACCTACAGTTTCGATGTGAACACGGTCCGTCTTACCTGACTGGAACGTCATATGAACTGTTTGACCGGCAGTTGCGGTATTATTAAATCTGATAAAAGTGCCGTCATTTATGAGCTGCTTATCTGATACTGTCGTGTTATCAACAAGTTGAAGGTAGGCCCACAAGTCATAGTCACCACCCACCCAGTCGCAATCTACCGTGCACTGTCCATTGTATTGCTTCGTTTCATTGTTAGTAGATCCAGCGCCTCCAAATGGGTTTACTGTGATGTCGTAATAATACCATGTGCCTGAAGCAAGTGCCTTACCAACAATGAACATAGACAAAAAACCAACAAGCATAACTGCCAAAAAGATTGTTGCTTTTCTACTCATAATAACCTCCTAACCATTTTATTTGATTTCCCCTATACTTGCAAGGCTCCTCTCGCCACCACTGTCCCTTACAGCCTTGCTATATAGGCTTCACCAATCAAACAATTCTTA
>NZ_JBMFSR010000065.1:0-4013 GCF_049967455.1 Caldisericum sp.
TCTTTGATCTATCAAATGTCAATAAAGCCCCTGCTATCTTCGACTTTGAAAAACTCAAATGGATGAATCATAAATATCTTATGCAAACTCCTTCAGAGAGAATATATGAAGTTGGAGCTCGAATCGGTATTGACTTTAGCAAAAAACCAAAAGAATGGTGGCTTTCTTTTATTGAGGCAATGAAAGAGCATTTTGATACTGTGAAGGATGTTGAGCGTATATCATCACAACTTTTTGAAAATTATGAAATAAGGAAAGAAATTATTGATAAACTTAAGGAATACAATTCAAAAGAACTTATTCTGCAATTTAAGAATAGATTAGAAATGCTTGAACCTTTTACTATGGATTCAATTCTATCAATTATTCGCGAACTTGGTAAAGAGCTCAAAATAAAAGGAAAAAATCTCTATTTTCCATTGAGACTTGCAATTACAATGAAGGAAGAAGGAATGGAAGTTCATGAATTTATATATTTCATAGGAAAAGAAGAGTCATTAAGAAGACTGGCAATGGTTTTGGAGGTTTTGGATGCTTAAGATCTACAATGATCTAACAAGAAGACTTGAAGAATTCACAACAAGAGAACCCAATAAGGTATATATGTATGTTTGTGGACTTACCCCCTATGACTATGCACATGCAGGACACGGACGCTCTGCTGTTGTTTATGATGTAATTCATCGATACCTTAGATATCTTGGATACGAAGTTATACATATATCTAACTTCACAGACATTGATGACAAAATTATTGAGAGATCAAATGAACTTAAGGTGAATTTCAAGGAGCTTGCAGAAAAATTTGCATCAATTTATCTTGAAGATCTAAAAAAATTAAATGTTCTCCCTTTATTTGCTTATCCTAGAGCAACCGAATTTATCCCAGAGATAATAGAAATGGTAAAAGTACTTGAAGAGAAGGGATACGCGTACGAGATTTCTGATGGAGTTTACTTTGATGTGAGTAAATTTAAAGATTATGGAAAACTTTCTCACAGAAATATTGAAGAGCTGCAGGCAGGTGCTCGCATTGAAGTTAATCCAGAAAAAAGAAATCCTCTCGACTTTGCTCTATGGAAAAAGGCAAAAGAGGGGGAACCATCCTGGGATAGTCCGTGGGGAAAAGGTCGTCCTGGATGGCACATTGAATGCTCTGCAATGACTCTTAAGATTCTGGGAAACTCATTTGATATTCACGGTGGCGGAGATGATCTTATATTCCCTCATCATGAAAATGAAATTGCTCAATCTGAAGCATATACAGGAGTTGAGCCGTTTGTAAGATTCTGGGTGCATAATGGTATGCTTAATGTAAATAAGGAAAAGATGAGTAAATCTCTTCGTAACTTTTTTAATCTTCACACATTATTAGAAGATTATGATGGGGAGGTTTTAAGATTGTTTTATATATCTGTATCGTATAGGAAGCCTTTAAATTTTGATCTTGAAAGTCTTGAAGTTGCAAGAAAAAATTATGAGTATCTACATAATAGTTATCTTGAATTGAAGAAGTATTTGGCTAAAGGTACCTTAGGCATAAACTCTATTAGGGAACAAATATTCAGTTGGAAAGAACAGTTCCTAAATGCAATGGATGATGATTTTAATACTCCTGTTGCAATTTCGGTACTCTTTGATATATTCAAGTTTTTCAACTCAAATAAAGATAGTATTTCTAAAGAAGATTTAATTTTACTTGATTCTGTACTTAAAGATATGTTTTATATACTTGGCTTTGATAGAATTGGGATTGAAAGGAATATTGATTTCTCCTTTAAAGAAAAAATCGATAGGGTAGTTAGTGAGTTTCTACATGATGAAAGTATAAAGAGAGAACTTGAAGGGAAAGATTTAGGTGATCCAGTTACGGCTCTTAATGCATTGATTGAGATAAGAAACAAATTTAGGAAAGAAAAGAATTTTGCACTTTCTGACAAAATAAGAGATGGACTTAAAGAAATCGGAATAATTTTAGAAGATACAAAAGAGGGAACAAAATATAGATTAGAGGCAACAAATGGATAAAATTAAGAACGAATATTTTATTATAGGCAGAAACCCTGTGCTTGAAGCATTAAGGGCTCATTATCCAATAAGGCTTGTCATCGTTCAAGAAGGAATTGACCTCAAAGAGAGTGTCTTGAATTCAATTTTAGCACATGCAAGGAAGAATGATATTCAAGTCTTATTCAGAGAAAGAAGTTGGTTTGATAGAAGGTTTAAAATAATGAACCATCAAGGTGTAGTTGCTGTAGGTGCTCCATATGAATACAAGGATATTTCGGAACTCAAAATTAAGAAAAATAGTTTGATTCTTATACTTGATCGTATCCAGGATCCGCAAAACTTTGGAGCAATAATAAGGGCCGCCGAATGTGCAGGTGTTAAAGACATAATTATACAGGAGCGGGAATCTTGTGATGTTACTGAGACTGTAATGTCTGTTTCGTCTGGTGCGGTATTCCATGTAAGTATCTATAAGGTTTCAAATTTAGCGCAGGCAATTTCCGAGCTTAAGGAAAACGGAGTTTGGATTATAGGTACAGATATTAATGCGAAAGATCTGTACTTTGAAATTGACTACAAAAATCATCCATTTGCATTCATTATGGGGAACGAAGGAGAAGGTGTAAGGAAAGGCTTGCTTAAAGAGTGTGATTATGTTGTTAAGATCCCTATGAGAGGCAAAGTCAATTCTCTGAATGTTTCCGTTGCAACAGGAATAATCCTTTTTAAAGCATTTGAAGAAAAATTGAAAAATGGAGAGTATAAATAGCTTAAATGAACTTCTTAAATTAGCAAAGACGCACGATAGAAATGCTCAGGAGGAAATCCTTAAGATTTATACACCATTCATTAAAAAGATTGTGCGGTATTATGGTCTTTTTCTTTCTAAAGAAGACAGGGATGATCTTTACCTTGAAGCGCTTTTAGCGGCACTCAAAAGTATTGATGCTTATAACGAAAATTATGGGAATTTTGAAAATTTTTTGTTCATAAATGTTAGAAATAGAATTCTTGATTTTTTACGGAGAAGAAAATTTGAGGTTCCACTTGAAGAAGCAATTTCAAAAACTTATGACTTTGAAAAAGAAATAGAAATTAAAGAAGAAATAGACGAATTCAAAAAATTGCTTGCCCCAAAGGAATTGAAAGTCTTTGAACTATATCTTGATGGCTTAAAAATTGGAGAAATTGCAGATATTCTTCAAGAAGATTACAAGTCAATAGATAACGCAATTCAAAGAATAAAAAAGAAAGTTAAGCAATTTATAGGCTCGAAGTCGGACTAATAATTTTAAGTTGGAAGAATAGAATTTTTAAGAAACGAATATGTTTTAAAGATTTAAGCTCCAAGAAAAGTTTTATCATCTTAAGAGCATTGCCCGATTAAGTAGAAGATTGTTTTTTTAATGAGGTTTACCCCTTGACAAACAGTTCAATATTTGTATAATAAGATTCGGGATGCCGACGTAGCTCAACGGGTAGAGCAACTGACTTGTAATCAGTAGGTTAGCCGTTCAAGTCGGCTCGTCGGCTCCAGTGGGTAGGTAGCCAAGTGGTTAAAGGCGACAGACTGTAAATCTGTTGGCCGTGTGCCTTCGGGGGTTCGAATCCCTCCCTGCCCACCATGTGCGGGAGTGGCTCAGTGGTAGAGCATCAGCCTTCCAAGCTGATCGTCGCGGGTTCGATTCCCGTCTCCCGCTCCAGGTTGCGGGGTGGAGCAGTCAGGTAGCTCGTCGGGCTCATAACCCGGAGGTCGCTGGTTCAAATCCAGCCCCCGCGACCATTAATTTATTTTTAGCTTCCTTTTGAGCCCATGTAGCTCAGTCGGTAGAGCGCGTCCTTGGTAAGGACGAGGTCACCAGTTCAATCCTGGTCGTGGGCTCCATTTTCGTGATTAATGAAAATTATATATAATAGAGATTGCGAAGGAGGTACAACATGGCAACTAAAGAAAAATTTGAAAGGGTAAAGCCACACGTAAACATTGGTACCATTGGTCATAT
>NZ_JBMFSR010000066.1:0-3896 GCF_049967455.1 Caldisericum sp.
AATGGAGAAATTAAGGTACATATTTCTGCAATAACTCCAAGGGCAACACCAAGAGTAACAGGTCCCCAATTACCTCTGAGGTAATCTCACTTTTAGCACCGGGGATTTTATCCATAAACTCTTCTAAACACTTCTGAGATAATTCTTCTAAACTCTCTGATTGGGAATCTCTATTCTTTTAACATTTTCTGTGGCTAACCATGTAAAGATTAAAAATACGAAGATTCCGAACAACCAGGACCATGGACTTTTTAGGTCCTGTATTGAAATTATTTCTAAGATATGTATTACAGCTTCATTTCCTTTGAACATATGGCTTAGTAAAATTAAAGATTTAAAGTATAAAAGAACCATTCCAATAGAAGTAATACTTCCAATAACAAGTTTGTGAGGGAAAAGAGTTGATACAAACACTCCAAAGCTAACAAACAAAAGAGTTTTCAAGATATTTGAACTTATTGCCTTGCCATCTTCTTTTAAAAAGTCTACTAATTGGATATTCTGTAATATCATCTTATTTACACCTTCAAGACCAAAGTGCCCAGTTATAAGACCCGCTGAGATTGACAAAACAAAAAACATTATTACAAATTGAACAAGCAAAAAGAGATAAAAGTTTAGAAATCGTTTTTTCATCCATTCTGTTCTACTTTGACCGCACAATAGATGCGTCAAGAAAGTTCCCTGAACATATTCCACGCTAAACATAAGATCTGAAAAGAGAATAAAAAGAATTGGAACAGCATATTCTGTAGTACTGCTTATATAATGAAAACCTATTGCAAGTCCACCAGCAGGGCCTTTAGTAATATCTTTCACAATTATGCCTGTTAGTATACCCAAAACCGCAAATACTGCCTGCATAAATATCCACTGTTTTTGCTTAAACAAACTTTTC
The DNA here is from genome assembly GCF_049967455.1 of Caldisericum sp. Classification (NCBI taxonomy): domain Bacteria; kingdom Pseudomonadati; phylum Caldisericota; class Caldisericia; order Caldisericales; family Caldisericaceae; genus Caldisericum; species Caldisericum sp. The sequence goes on from NZ_JBMFSR010000066.1 coordinate 899, forward strand.
ATAATTCACTCTCAACGGTTTACAATTTCAATTCTACTTACACGTTCAATGGAGAGCCAGGTGAAGAATAAAAACCAGAAAACTCCAAGAATTATGGCAGATTTCGTTGGATTTTCAAGAAAAAAACTCCTAACGATGAGATCAAAAAGTTTTTTATTCGAGTTCACTTCGTGAAGGATACTCATAATTTTTACCATGATAAAAAATAGTCCTATCGATGTAACGCTTCCAATAACAAGTTTGTGAGGGAAAAGAGTTGATACAAACACTGCAATACTTACAAAAATAAATGTCTTCAGAATATTTAGGCCTATTGCTTTAATGATGTTAATTGTACTCATCTGGTACAATTCACTATCTACACTTTTTAATCCCTCAAATCCAATGTGTCCTAAAATTAAGCCTGAGACTAAAGACACAGCAATAAATGTGATTGAAAATTGAAGCAGGATAAAGATATAAAAGCTTATTGATTTTTTTAACATCCACCTTCTCCTGCTCTGGCCACACAATAAATGTGAAAGAAATGTTCCGTACACATACTCAACATTGAATATAAGGTCTGAAAATAGAATAAAAAGAATTGGAATTGCGTACTCATGTGTGTTAGCAATCGTATGTAAACCTATTGCAAGACCACCTACCGGTTTATCAACCTCTTTCATAAAACCAATTGACGCCAATATAGCTAAGATAAAAAATATTGTTTGTACCACTATCCAATGTTTTTGCTTAAATAGAATCTTCATAGTATTACCTCCTTGTGAACTGTTTTATCAATAAGATTTCCATAGAAATTAGGGTTTGTCCCTGCAATAACAAGTGTTTTTTGTCTGGATTTGTAGTCCTTTACTAAATTTAGTAAAACCTCCTGTCGCTTTTCATCAAGAGCAAGTTCTGGCTCGTCCCATATAAGGATTTCAGGATCTCCCATAATAGAAAAAGTGAGTTGTGCTATCTTTCTCATCCCATGAGATGATTTTTTGTAAATAGTTTCAAAATCAATATTCCACATTTTTATATAATTCTCAAGCATCTTCACACTTTCGTCATTTATGCCCTTTTCTTTTGCAAATAGCAGAACATTTTCTTTTAAACTCAAATCGACGTAGAAACCCATTCCATCGACGACAGCACCCACTTTTTTCAATACTTCAGGATTGTAATAAGGATTTTTATCCAAAATTTTCACTATACCCTGGTCTGGTTTTATTATGCCCAATAAGATTTTCAAAACAGTACTTTTCCCTGAAGCGTTTTGACCTTCCAGATACAATAACTCCCCTTTCTTTACCTCTAATGAAAAATTTTCCAAGATTCTAAAGGATCTTCCAAATTTAAAACTCACATTTTCCATCAAAATTTGCGTCACTTCGAACCTCCCTATGACTTTTTACAATATTTTATAATTGTAGTTATTCTTTTCCAAATTAAACTTGTCTGATAGACATTCTTTTGCGTGGCCCGTTTCCTCGGGAAATAGTATCCTGTAAGGACAGCCGCCAGCATTGCATATCGGTAATATAGGACACTCTCCGCATTCAGAATAGTTGGAAGGGTCAAATGTAATCCACTTTAAGTATCTTTCGTAATTTGTTATACCAGATTCGACACTGCCTATGCTTTTCTCTTTCTGACCTACTTCATTCCAACATTTATACAGGTAACCCTCAGGATCTACACAAAAAGAATTCTCTTTTGTAGCACCACAAACTCCATAATTTGGCTGGGGATACTTTAGAAGACCAACAAGTTCAGGTCGGTTTTCAACCTCTAGCCCGAAATCTTTGGAATCGTAGCATATTCCAGAGAAAGTAACATTTGATACGTTATCAGTATGTAGAGGTGCCAAGTATGGATGAATATTATTGGGCATACTTTTTAATTCTTCTAGCAAATCTGAAATAAACCTCTCATTCGTTTTGTCTACATTAATTCTAACTGATATTCGCTCAAAAAAATGTGCATTGTCTTTTAAATTCTTTACAATTATATCATAAACAGGACCACCATTTTTGTGAGGACGTCTTCTATCATTTACTTCTCGAGGACCATCGATAGTAACTTGTACAATCTTAATATTGCATTCAAGGGTTCGCCACCATACCACGCTACCGAAACTTTAGTATTTTGGTTAATTAGTTGCTTAATAAAGGAGATTACCTTATCTGCAGTTTCCTTACTCATATATTCAGGTTGTTTATAATCCTGTTGGTAACAATAAAAGCATTTAAAATTGCAATCCATAGTTGGCGCAATAGTCATAGCAAAAACATCGTTTTTAAATTTCGATTTCCATGTCTGATATTTTACAAATGAAAGTTCATCAAAATCATCAGAGACAATGTAAAAGGTTTTTCTAAGCTCATTATAAATAGTTGGATCTACTAACCTTATTTCATCAAATCTTCCTTCCGTTATTTTCTCATAGACTGTCTGTTCTACCTCACATAAACCGCCGTTTATCGCCATTATAGGCAAAAATTCTATCATCAAAAGTCAAAAATCTTACATACTTCCCAATCCTCATTTCCACCTCCTTGTATAATATGTTTATACTATAGAGTAGATAGGTCTAAAATCTATCTTTCTATTAGCCTTATTAAAAGCATTAATATGTTGCTCCCTAAGAGAAGGCAAGAGAAAGCTGTTTCCTCCTTGGGAAAGGTTTTCCTTATCCCTTAAATAAGACTGCTTCTCCTGCCTTCTACCTGAAATACTGTTAACTAAGTTGGGAGTGTCTTTTGAGGTAAATCTCTTTTTTGAAACAAGGCTGTGGTGGTAGAAGTGTAGGGGCAAATGCCTAACTCTTCGGAAGGAAGAGAAAGGAGATGAAGGTGTATGAAGCAAGAAATTGAGAAGGCGATGTTTGTATGTATTGATGTTGGAAAGAGAAAAACATGATGCCTGTTTTCTTGAGCAAATTTAAGCCATGGCTTACTAAACAGGATTCCTGGATAAAGTTATACTTATTTGCAATCCGAAAAGACATTTGATA
>NZ_JBMFSR010000067.1:0-3686 GCF_049967455.1 Caldisericum sp.
CTATCAGCGAAGCGCTTGGCGCGAATGTTACATGGATTCCTGAAACACAGGGAGTCACAATGACTCTTGGCAACAACAGCGTTGGCCTGCAGATTGGAAATGGCTCGGCAGTAGTAAGCGGAAACGTAATTCTTCTGAACGCTCCTCCGTATATTAAGAACGGAAGGACAATGGTTCCTCTTCGTGTAATAAGCGAAGGCCTCGGCGCAACAGTTTCGTGGGATGGTGTCAACAGGATTGTAACCATCACTCTTTCTCAGTAGATCCTGAGATATTTTTTGATGAGCCCCGCTTCGTGCGGGGCTTTTTTTATTTGTAGGAATGTCCCGCCCTCCTACAACTTTACCCAAAAAAGAGGTTTATAATTAGTCTTTGGGGGAGATTTTCAAGTCCCATCAATACTCCACCAGATAATAATTTTGCCTTGGGGGTAAGTTAGAAAGGGGGTGCCCCCCTTCCAATGATTGTCATTTCGAAGGAAGTGAGAAATCTCCATATTTTGAGGGGGCAACAACCCCCCTCAATACTCCCCCGAAACAGAGGAGATTCCTCAGGCTAAAGCCTTCGGAATGACAAATGAGAATTGCTCTCGGAATGACACGGAAAAACCGACTTCGGAATGACAAATAGGCGGCTTCGGAATGACAAATAGGCGGCTTCAGAATCACGAATAAGAGTAGCCTTCGGAATGACAAAAAGAAATAACCTTTGGAATGAGAAACAGAAATCTGTTTTGGAATGGCTACTTTTGAATTATTGGAAGAACTTTCAAAAGGCAAAAATTTTTGAAATAAATAGTTTTAATAAAAATTAGTTTGCCAAATCCTCAATATTTTTTATAATTAACAAAGGAGGTGAAGAAATGAAAAAAATAATTGCGATAATTCTAATGTTGATTCTTGCTTTTGGATTGACTGTTGACGTTAAGAGCGCAACGGCTGGGACTTACTATAAATTTACTCCTGTAAATGATGGCTTGTATGGAACAAATGTAACTTGTATTGAAATTGACGCAAACAACCCTAATATTGTATATTTAGGAACCGTTAATGAAGGCATTTTTGTTTCACAAGATTCTGGAAAAACTTGGCGCTGGATTGGAAAAGGATTTGAGATAAATATACCAGGTTATACAAAAACTTATTTACAGATTAATGCTATAAAGACAGTAAAAGGTAAACCGTCACTCATTTATGTTGGAACAGCAAAAGGACTGTTTAAAAGCAGTGATTCTGGACTCACTTTTACTTTTAATACAAATCTTCCAAGAAAAGTTTATTCTATATATGTAGATTCTAATGATCCTAATTTTGTGTTAGTGGGTACTGATGATGGGGTGTATAAGAGCACCGATGGTGGAGTAACTTTTGAAGCAGCAAATAAAGACATATCAAATATAAATGTCTTGTGTTTTTTAAAAGATTACTCAATGAAAGATTCATACTATATAGGAACTGATAAGGGTTTATACAAGTCAATTGATGGTTGCGAAAACTGGCTTCTATTGAATAATGGAATTAGCGGTGCAGTTTATGGAATTACACAACATTCGAAGAAACCGTATCTTTTGTATGTTTCAACTTCAACAGGATTGTATAGAACTTATGATTATGGCGACCATTTTGGTTTATTAAGAAACGGTTCTTACCTTAAAAGCTATATTGACTCTTTCGATGATCGTTTAATCCTTGCAATTACGAGAAATGCCATTTTACAAAGTAACGATTCTGGAGAAACCTGGAATAACTTATATTCTCCAATGTCGAACACTTATATTAGCGATGGAATACCTATGGGGGTTGGCTTTGGGAAAATTTATGTAGGCACAAATTTTGGCTTTGGAATTTATGAAAATGGATCTTTTTCTTATCAAAATAAGAACCTTGGGTTATTGGATATAAAAGCTTTAGGATATGATTCTAATTACAATTATATTTATGCACATTCAAACTTAGGGCTTTTTGTAAAAATGTCAAACGATACTTCATGGTCCTATTTAAGCGGAGCACTCTTTGGTGCAAATCCGCACTCTTTTGCAATAGATCCAACAATACCTAATTCAATGTTTGCAGGAACAAAATATGGTATAATGCATTCAACTGATAATGGGAAAAGTTGGTCTCAATTAGAAATACAAGGTGAGTTTTTTGCGCTTACCTTTTCAGAGATGAATCCTAAATATCTCTTTGCAGGGGGAGATTCTGGTCTCTTTGTAAGCAAAGATTCAGGTTCGCATATCACCAGGGTAACTTCATTTACTGATCTTCCAATTTATGGAATTGCTGCGCCAAGCGATGGGAGTGTATATATTTTAACTTCAAATGCAATTTATAAATCAAATGACTTTGGGAAAACATTTAATATTATTAACACAAATGTTAAAGCATTGAATCCTACAACACTTTCGTCAGACAAAAACAATCCCTCGATTATTTATCTTGGAACAACAGGTGGATTGTATGTTTCAAAAGATGGGTGCTTGAATTTTGAACCATTCGGAGATTTAGCCAAAAATACAATGGTTTATTCCGTAGTTTCTTTGAAGGACGGGACTCTCTATGTGGGAACTGACAGGGGAGTATATATTGGAACAATTTATAGTGACAACAATCCTCCTACTCTAATAATAAATTTTCCTCAAGATGGTACAGAAGTTAACGCTCCTTCCATTGTTATTTCTGGAAGGGTCTTGGATAACGAATCAGGTGTTTTTAAACTCACGATTAATGGTAATATAGTTCAATTTGATGACAATGGTAACTTCTCGTATACGTTGGTGCTTGTCCCAGGTGAAAACAGTATTGATATTAAAGCATATGATTTTGCAGGCAATGTTTCTCTTAAAACATTAAAAGTAACATACGTAAAGACCATAGTGCTTACCCTTTTTGTTGGGTCAAATAAATTAACTTCTTCTGATGGAAGCGTTATTACTCTTGACTCTCCTCCTGTCATAGTCGAAGGGAGAACTCTTGTCCCGATTAGACCTATTATTGAAAAATTTGGTGGCTCAATTTCGTGGGATGGGACAGAAAGGAAAGTTACAATAATGCTTGGCAATAAGACTCTTGAACTTTGGATTGATAAACCGCAAGCACGGGTTAATGGAGTGCTTACTTGGATTGATCCAAATAATACAAAAGTTACACCTAAAATTATAAATGGAAGAACAATGCTTCCTGTTAGATTTGTTTCGGAACAATTGGGTGCAAAGGTGGAATGGGATGGAACGCTTAGAAAGATTACTATTACATATCCTGCACCTTAATTTTGTGGTATAATGAGGAGATTTTTAAGGAGGTTAATATGAAAAAGGTATTAATTATTCTTTTAGTTTTATCTGTTATGTTTTCTTCTTTTGCTTTATTAAGTAATGTTGCTGCAGCCGATAGTATAAGTATCAATCTAAGTCCTAACTCAATAAATGTCCCAAATAAAATTACAATTACATTAACGCTTGGGAACGCTTATGTTGGCGCAAATACACAAATAGAAATACTTATAGATGGAGGGCAAGACCAAGCTTCAAAATTTAGCATTCCAACAAGTGTTTCTACCTCATCCATTTATACACAAATCTCAACCACTTCATATAATGTTTTCTCTGCTTCGATATCAACAAGCCCTGTAGACCTTTCAAAAAGTCTTGTTATTAGAACTTCAACTTCATTTCCTAATGTAAATCC
>NZ_JBMFSR010000068.1:0-3657 GCF_049967455.1 Caldisericum sp.
TCACCTGGGAAGTAGCAGGTTTCACAGGAACTGAAGGTAAGATAAGAGTCCTATTCTTCAATGGTCAATCCTGGTCTATTGTTGCACAGAACATTGACCTTGCAAATGGTTCCTTTGACCTTAATCTCTCAACTCAAACAATCGTAGATCCTCTCCGTTGTAGAGTCCGTGTTGGTGTCTATGATCCTTCAACTGGTGGATGGCTTACCTGGGGTACAGGTAACCAGTACTATGATGAATCAGGCCACTTCTGGGTAATACCTCACCAATATCCACCAGCATAACCCCCCCATCTCCTCTAACTGATACTTTAAGGGCTGCCTCATAAAGGCAGCCCTTTTCTACATAGGCCGCTTTTTGAGATGGACGTTTTGCTATTCTATTTGCAAACTCTCTCATTTTTCGTTTGAAAAACCTCTTGACAAAAAAGAAAATTTCCGTAAAACATAATAGGAGTATTAAAAATTTGTAAAAGGAGGCATCAAAAATGAAAAAAACCGTAAGTATCTTGGTGGTTTTTGCGATGGTTCTTTCACTGACTGTGGGAATCGTTGCGCCAACTACCAAGGCAGCTGATCCGTCTTCTGTCATTCAAAGGAAGATGGACTACATTTCACAGCACATTAAATCTCCTACCAACCCTAAAGCCCAATCTCAGCAACTTCCTACTGAAATGATTGATGGTGTAGCAATCCCAAAGAGCCTTGCTGACGCTAAGAACATCAAAGATGGCAACGCATATGTAAAAGTTGCCATTGATGGAGTAAGCAAAACAGCCCTCGGCTACGCAAGCGACAACAAAATCTCTATTGAATCAACCACTCTTTCTCCAGCTGACAGGACAAAAGTTGTAAACTACATCGATACCTTGAGAGCTGAACATAACTCCATCAAGAACCAGCTTGCAGGGCTTCCAGTTACTGTGAAGGACGAGATGTATGTGGCCTACAATGGCGTGATTGTTGAGACTCAGGTCAAGAACATCAAAGATTTGTATGCACGATTTGGCCAGAGTAAGGTGCATATAGAGACAATGTACACGACTGACCTCAATTATTCCGTGCCTCTGATTGGCGCAGGAGAAAATGGCGTTTGGACTGACCCAGGCGTTGATGGCACAGGAATGTATGTAGGTGTTGTTGATACAGGTGTGGATTATACACATCCTGACCTTGGCGGAAGCGGCCCCGGCACAAGTTTCCCAACCACAAAAATCCCGGCAGGCTGGGACTTTGGTGATGGTGATGCTGACCCAATGGACCTTAACGGCCATGGAACGCATGTTTCAGGGATTATGGCAGCCGATGGCGTGGTTAAAGGCGTTGCGCCAAAGGCAAAAATCGTAATCGCAAAGATTGTTCCAGGTGGCACTGGTTCTGCCTCAGACCTCACGATTGCGCATGCTTTTGACTATATGGCAGATCCGCTAAACGTTGATAATGGACCTGAGGGCACTCACCCGCCAGTTGCTGCAGTCAATATGAGCTTTGGTGCAGTTGCAGGCTTTGTTGACCCAACTGCGCCCGACCAGGCAGCAATCGAAAATTGCATTAATGCGGGAATATTTGTTTCACTCTCTGCAGGAAATTCATACTGGTCGTATTATGACTATGGATATTACCCATTCTTCCCTGACTATGCAACGGTCGGTTCACCAGCAGTAACTCCTTCTGCAATTTCAGTTGCAGCTTCTTATAATACAATGTCTACGTATCCTGCGCTTACAAGAATTGCTCCAACGCCCCAAGTGAATTATGCATATACAGTAGGTTCAACTTCACCTGATCCAGTTGCAGCGCTTGGTGACAATAACGGCGCAGGGTATCCTTATGTTTACTGCGGATATGGCGGAAGTGCTTCCGATTTCCCTGCTTCTGTTTCAGGGAAAATTGCTCTCATTAAGAGAGGCAGTTATAGTTTTGCTGTAAAAATCACCAATGCCTACAATGCAGGTGCGAAAGGTGTAATTATATTTAATAACACCACAGGTTATATTTCAATGAGCACTTCTGGTGCGCCCAATATCCCATCCGTTTTTATTAGCCTCGCAGATGGCAATGCTATGCTTCCATATGCAACGACGACAGGCGATGGTACGGGACTTGTTGGTTTTAAGCCTAATACAACTGTTGGCGTTCCACAGGCAGGCGACACGATGGTTGATTTCTCATCCTGGGGACCTGCTCCTGATCTGTCATTCAAGCCAGAAATTACAGCACCTGGCGGCGGCATATGGTCCACTGTTCCTCTTGCAATGGGTGGCTATGCAAACTACTCTGGTACCTCAATGGCTTCACCTCATGTTGCAGCAGTTGGGGCTCTTGTAAAGGAAGCTCATCCTGACTGGACCCCAGCGCAGGTGAAGATTTCCTTAATGAACACTGCAAAGATTCTTATGCAAGGAAGCTTGCCTTATTCCGTGCTTAAGCAGGGCGCAGGAAGAGTTGACGTGTACAATGCACTTCATAACAATGTACTTGTGACTGATTCTGCAAAAGGCACTCCTTATGTTGCACTTGGCGAACTTCCAAGCTACAAAACCGCACCAGTTGTTTTCACGGCAAGACTCACAAACACCGGTTCAACTGATGCAACCTATAATATTTCTTCAACATGCCAGACAACAAACTTTAATCTTACTTCACGTGCACTCACTGGAGCGGTTGTTACTACGATTCCTTCGGGCTCTGTAACTGTCCCTGCAGGCGGAACTGCTGATGTTGTGGTGATGATTGATGCTACCGCAGTTGCTGACTGGACTGGCTGGAACTACCTTGAAGGATTTGTAAAGTTTGTTCCGTCGGGAGCAATTCCTGATGCAGGTGGAGCTCTTGCAGGCGAAGTGAACATCCCTTATATGGGCGTGCTCGGGCATTGGAACCAATTTACCGATGAAAATGCCTGGGACTTCAACCCGCTGATTGACCTCCCTCCAGACGATCCGATGGGCGGGCTTTCATATTATCTTACTGGTGGCTATCCTGCAACCTGGCCAGAGTTAACAGATGGAACCAATTGGTTCTATGCAGGTATTAACTTCAATGGAGAATTTGATCGAAATGCAATTGCATTTAATCCTGCAACATATGAACTTGAAGCGGATTTCTGGGCTTTCAGGAACATTCAAAATGTGAAAATAGAAATCCGTGACCAAGAAAATAACCTTGTAAAGACAATTGATAATGTGGATTACCTGCTTAAGATGGTGCAAAGTTATGGTACTGGCTGGTATTCCTTTGGTAATGTTCCATGGCTTTGGGATGGAACTGATTCTAACGGAAATCCTGTTTCAGATGGAAAGTACAAACTTGTCATCACTGCAACTGCACCAAAGATTTTCAATAAGATGTTCTATGATCCACCACAAGTAATTGAATTCCCAGTAAGTGTTGATAGAGTTTCACCAGAGGTTCATATTACATCAATTATTGATAATGGTGATGGAACATATACTGTGAATTGGGGTCCTGCAACAGATGCTTCACCATCAAGTGGCATTTGGGGCTATGAGGTGGATTGGGACAACAGTTACCATATGCTACCTCCTGATGCAACGAGTTATACTATAACCGGGCTTGTTGCTGGCTCTCACGATATTAAAGTCTGGGTAATTGATAATGCAAACAATTTAGGAAGCGATACTAAGACTTATGCAAT
>NZ_JBMFSR010000069.1:0-3635 GCF_049967455.1 Caldisericum sp.
CCAGTGACAATATAATAAAGATTCGAGACATATATTTTGAGTGGAAAGAGATTGAAGGATTTTCAAAGATTATAACTTTAGAAGAGGCAAAATTAAACGATTATAATCTCAGCCCTTCTCGCTACATTGCAATTAACGAAGAGCAGGAAATAATGCCTATTGAGGATATTTTAGTTGAGCTTGATAAGGTTGAAGAAGAAAGAAACGCAATTGATAAGGAGTTAAAGGAGATATTAAACAAAATGGGGTTTGAGGTATGAGTGTGGAAAATAACTTCAAACAAACGGAGATAGGATTAATTCCTGAGGATTGGGAAGTTGTGAAGTTGGGGGATGTGGTTGAAGTAAAAGCAGGACAATCTGCTCCTCAAGGAGAAAAGTATTTCCAAAATGGAAAATATCCCTTTATAAGAGTTCAACACATTGATAACAGCGATTATAAAATCATAGGTTGGGATTTGATAAATGATATAGCTGTGAAAGATTACTGCTTAAAATTATTTCCAAAAGACACTATTGTATTTCCTAAAAGTGGTGCTACAGTTTATTTAGAAAAAAGGGCTATGTTGCCTTTCAATGCTTATATTGTAAGTCATTTATGTGCGATTAATTCAAAAAGTGAAAATTTGCTTCAAAAATTTTTATTTTATTTCTTCGTAAATCAGAAATTAGCCAATAAGAAGGCAGAAGGTTATCCTACTTTGAATTTGAGCGAAATAAAAGGAATGTTAATCCCCCTTCCACCATTAGAAGAGCAACGCAAAATTGCTAAAGTTCTTGACAAAATCCAGCAGGCTATTGAAGTTCAAGACAAAATTATCCAGCAGGTAAAAAACCTTAAAAAATCTCTAATGCAAAAACTTTTTACGGAAGGGCTTTATGGTGAAGAGCAGAAAGAAACAGAAATTGGATTGATTCCGAAGAGTTGGGAAGTTGTGAGGTTGGGGGAGGTATTCAATATTTTTGCTGGAGGAGATATTTCAAAATTAAACTGGTCTCCAGAAAAAAATGATAAATTTATTTACCCAATATATTCAAATTCTTTAGAAAATGATGGATTATATGGATTTGCTGATACTTTTAAATTTCAAAATGCAATCACAGTTACAGGAAGAGGGAATGTGGGGTATGCAGTACCGCGTTACGAAAAATTTAATGCGATTATCAGATTACTTGTTTTAGTCCCGAAGGTTACACTAAACATAAAATTTGTTGCAGAGTTTATAAACAAATTTATAAAGGTAAACTTTGAGGGTTCAAGTATCCCTCAATTAACTCGACCTAAGATTGCTACTTTTTTAACCCCCCTTCCCCCATTAGAGGAACAAAATCAAATAGCACACATTTTAAGCACCATAGACAAAAAGATAGAAGTTGAACAAAAAAGAAAAGAAATTTTAAAAGAATTATTTAAAACTATGCTTCATAAATTGATGAGTGGAGAAATAAGGCTTAAAGATGTTGAAATATGAAAAAGAGAAAGCTAATAAAGAAACTTTTTGATATCTTTATTATACGCAAGAAGATTATGAAAAATGAAAGAAATTATTTAAATTAATGGGGTTTGAAACATGAGACCTATAACAGAAAAAAGAGATGTTCAGGATAGAGTAATAGAATATCTTAAAGGTATTGGGTGGGAGTATATTCCACCCGCTGACCTTCTACGAAAAAGAGGAAATCTTAAAGAGCCATTCATATCTGATATTCTCGCAGAGAAGCTAAAAGAACTTAATCCCGGAATAATAACAGATGAAAATGTCGGAGATGTCATAAGGAGATTAAAGCTTATCCCTGCAACATTAAAAGGAAATGAAGAATTTTTAGAATATCTAAGAGGTAAAAAAACTGTCTATGTAGAAAAAGAGAAAAGAGAGAGAAATATAAGGCTTATTGATTTTGAAAACATAGAAAATAATCATTTTGCATTTACGAAAGAGTTTTCATTTGAAGACAGGGAGAAAAGAAGGCTTGACATTGTTCTTTTTATAAACGGAATTCCTATATGTGATTTCGAATTAAAAGGTCCTACAGTATTGGAAGCAGAAGAAGAAGCTCTTGATCAAATTAAAATATACAACGATGTCTTACCTGAACTATTTAAATACCTTCAATTTTATGCGGTTTCGGAGGGAATACGGCTTTTTTATGGTCCCACCTGGAAATATGAAAGTAAAACATTTTATAGGTGGAAGGTTGAAAATGAATTTGACTTTGAAAAAGCTATAAAAACATTTTTCGATAAGAATGAAGTAATTAAAACCTTAAGTTCAAAAATAGTATTTATGAAGACTGAAGATGATCTACAAAAATACATGTTAAAACATCATCAAACAAGAGCAATTGAAAAGATAATAAAAAGAATCTTGAAAGAAAAAGGAAAAAATAAAGGATTGATTTGGCACACACAGGGATCACATAAAACTCTTACAATGATTGTTTGCGCAGATGAACTTAGAAAAAAACCTGAGCTTAATAACCCAACAATTATCGTAGTTGTTGACAGGCTTGAACTTGAACATCAAATATATCAAAACTTCCAAGCCTATGGTTTTCCAAATATAAGAAGAGCTGAAAGCAAAAATCACTTAAAAGAACTGCTGGAGAAAGATTATAGAGGCCTTATTATTACAACAATACATAAGTTCGAAGGAATGCCAAAGAATATAAACACGAGAGAAAATATTATTGTGCTTATAGATGAAGCACATAGAAGTCAAGAAGGTAATCTTGGTAATTACATGCGGGGAAGCCTGCCAAATGCTTATTACTTTGGATTCACAGGCACACCTATAGACAAAACAGAAGTTGGCAAAGGAACATTTAAATCTTTTGGTTATGAAGATGAACCATATCTTGACAAATACACAATAGACGAATCAATAGCAGATGGGACTACAGTCCCGTTATACTACACCCTTGCGAAGGCAGAACTACATGTTGATAAAAATATCCTTGAGGAAGAATTTTTCAAAGTTGTTGAAGAAGAAGGAATTACAGACATTGAAGGAATAAACAAAGTTATAGAAAGAGCAGAAAAACTAAAGGCGGTTTTAAAGGCAAAGGATAGAATCGAAAAAATTGCACAACACATAGCAGAACACTTTAAAAAATTTGTTAAGCCTTTAGGTTTTAAAGCCATTATTGTTGCAGTTGATAGAGAAGCATGTGCTCTTTATAAGGAAGCTCTTGATAAATACCTACCACCAGAATACTCAAAAGTTGTGTATACATCAAATTATAAAGACAACGAACTGCTAAAAAAATATCATATATCTGAAGAAGAAGAAAAAATAATAAGAAAAGAGTTCAAGTCTCCTGACAAATCTCCAGAGATTTTGATCGTTACAGAAAAACTCTTAACAGGCTACGATGCTCCAATACTTTATACTATGTATCTCGACAAACCATTAAAAGACCATACCTTACTCCAAGCCATCGCAAGGGTAAATAGAGCTTATCCTAAAAAAACTTGTGGCTTAATCATTGATTACATAGGAATTTTTGAAAACTTACAGAGAGCTTTAGCTTTCCAATCAGAAGATATAGAAGCGGGACTTATAGATTTTGAAAAACTAAAAGAAAGATTTAAAGAACTGATGAATGAAGTTGACATTATATTAAAAAAGATTGACT
>NZ_JBMFSR010000070.1:0-3583 GCF_049967455.1 Caldisericum sp.
GAAGCCGAAGGCGAGGAATCTCCTCAGTTTTGGGGGAGTATTGAGGGGGTTGTTGCCCCCTCAAAATATGGAGATTTCTCACTTCGTTCGAAATGACGGACACATTGAGTCATATCGAGTGAAGTAAGATCAATATATCTGTTGACAGAAAAATAAATTTATCGTAAAATTAATAAAGATTTATATATATTAGAGTAAGAGGTGAAAAATGGGAGGCATTTTTGATTTTTGCGATAAAAAGAAGAATTTTTTTGTAGCGTCAGTTTTTGGTGCAAGACAATTCATTACATTCTACATACTTCATCTTGTGCATGAAAAACCTCTTTATGGTGAGGCAATTTCGAAAAAAGTCACAGAACTTCTTTCAAACCTCTGGCAACCAAGCCCAGGATTTATGTATCCAATATTAAAGAGGCTTGAATCTCATGGTCTTATAAAAGGCAAATGGGACTATTCAGAAGCTCACCCTCGCTATATATACGAAATAACAGAAAAGGGTAAAGCTGAGTATTTCAAATATAAAGAGGTCTTTGAAACAAAATTAGACGAACTCATTCAAGTGCTTGAAAATGTAAAAAAAGAAGTTTTCAACAAATAAACTCAGCGCGCTATATTAATTTTTACTTCACCAAACGAAATCCAATCACCAAGCTGCCCTTGCATAATTTTGTGGGAAACTGCATAAATTCGAAGTGTATAAGCACCGTCTGAAACATTGTTAGGTAAGGTATATTTATAAGAAAGTGTCTTTGGAGAAAGGTTTCCATTAATGAGTATCCAATCACCTTTAGGTGGAATAAGCCATATCACATATCTTTCCACATTTTTATCATTTGTTGGAATCCAAGTAATATTAATCTCTCCGCCCTTTTTAAATGTTTCACCATTCTTTGGACTTGCAACTAAGATAACAGGTGCATACTTTTCAAACTCCGCCCTAATTGTAGGATCATTAGGATTGTAATAGTAAGCATAGAATAGATGCTGAATCCCCTGTGGTAATTCCCCATTCTTAACTTCAAGCGAACCAGCTTTGTAATATGCATAAGGGTTATTCGGACTCGTTGAGATTGCAAGTTTGTAATTTTCAATTGCCTTAGCTAAATTGCCTACCTTCTCATAATAAAGACCATATCCAATATAAATATCAGTTAAAATGTCCTTTCCAATAAGACCTTTATCAATTGCATCTTGAGCCAAGGAAAGCGCCAAATCCAATTCACTTTTTGCATCCGTTAAATCATTTTTAAGGTTTAAATAGGCAATCGCCAAAGAAGAATGGGCTCCAGGATCAAGAGGATTTAATTCAATTGTTTTCCTAAACTCAGAAATTGCATTTTCATCGCCGATTGTATAGAGGAATTTAGCGTAGTCAAAATGGTATAAGAAATACATTGGGCATTTTTTAATTGCCTCTTCATAAAGCAACTTTGTTACACTTACCTTTGATTGGTCAGCATTACCTTGAGATTTAACAATTTGAGCATATAAGTTTGCAAGATTGTAACGAGGCGATGCATTTAATGGGTTAAACAAAATCGCACTTTCAAAATCCGAAATTGTCTTTTCTAAAGGCACCTTCCCTTGATTATTCAAAGCAAGTCTATCAAGATTTACAGATATAAACATAAATATGAGTAAAATTGTTATAAGAAATGAAATTAAAATGAAAGAAAATATCTTGTTTACACTCGCATTGTCTTTTGAGCGTGTGGCATGTTTTGTCTCACTCTTATGCGGTTTTAAATTAAACTTTCCCAAAATTTTATTAAAATCAATATTTATTTTATCTCCCTCTGAAAGAAGTAAGCCAAAAGAAAAAAGTGTAATAAGAGGAATAAACATAAGCGACCAATCGAAATCAATAAACGCATGGAGAAGGATGCCAACCAAACCTGAAAAAAGTCCAACATTTAAGGGAGAGTAGTGAGATTTGACAACTTTGTATCCCTTATGTATAAGCAAAACCACAAAAAACAGAAGCGCAATGCAACCTAAAATGCCACCTTCAGAAAGATACTGGAAAAGAAGGCTATGAGGAAACTTTGAAAAGAAATAAATTGATCTGTATTTTGCATAAATATATTGGTAAGTGCCAAATCCTGCGCCAAAAATAGGATAGTCTTTCAAAATTCTAAAGGTATCCTTAATCATATAGATACGACCACCAAGTGATTCGTCATAACTTCCATTTTTTAAGAAATTAAGTAAGACATTAAACTTATAAATCAATGTGCCAAGATATGGAAAAACAACATCTTTTTTTAGCATTACAAAAATTGCACCTACTACAAACAGCCCCACAATAGACAAAATCGAATACAATCGCTCTTTTCCTTTAAGAAGAAGCACAAATACAATTAAACCTGCCAAAAATGTAAGGATTGCACCTCGTGATTGAGTAAGAATAAAGGTAATAAAAAAGAATACAAACAAAAAAGAATACAAAATTTTCCTTAAAACCGCGTTCTCATAAAGGAAAAACCCAACTGAAATAAACATAGGAAGCACAAGAAATGCACCAAAAGTATTTGAATATTGGAGTGTTGAAGCAATAATTCCATTCACTGCAAAGCCTCTACCTAAAAGAAAATTAAAAAACGGCAAGCCAATATTAAGCTTGTAGCCAATATATGCAAGAATACCAATCAATGAGAGGATAAAAGAAAGAAAAAGTATAACAATAAGGGAGGCCTTATAAATCTTTTCATTTTCAACAGTATTTACTGCAATATAAAACATAAACACATAAAGGACAACTTTGAAAAACTCAGTTAAGGTTGCATAAAAATATACCGTAAAGAAAAGTGAAAAAAACGAAACCAAAAGGAATAAAAATATTGCAAAATTGAGCCCTTCAATGCCTTTAAATGGTTCTTTCTTTACGAATTTAAGATATGAAAAAAGAATTACGGAAGGCAAACTCAAAAGAAAAGTAAGGTATGTTTCCCATGCAAAATATCCCCCTTGAAAGATCCCAGAGAAAAACAGAGGAATAAATGCAAGGAAAAGCACAATCAAATTAAGGCTTACAGAGTTTTCTTGCTTTTCTTTTTTTATAGTCTTCTGATCTTTTTTCATCGCCATATTATAAACAAAATTACATAAATTTTATTTCATAAATTCCTAATATACCATTCAATTGTTTTCTTTATCCCTTCTTTAAGTGTATATGTAGGTTCGAATCCTAAAGATTGCTTAGCTTTTGTATAGTCAAGGGCAATGCGATAAACTTCACCCTTACGAGGAGGCAAATACTCTACTTGAATTTTTCTTTCAAGAACCTCTTCAAAGACTTTTACGATATCATTTACAGAAGTTTCAACACCTGTTCCTATGTTATAAACACCCTCGCTTCCAGCGATTGCAAGTAAATTTGCATTTACAACATCTTCAACATAAATAAAATCCCTTGTTTGAGTGCCATCACCAAAAATAAAAACAGGTTTCCCTTCTAAGATTCTCCCTGTAAATATTGAAATAACACCTGCCTCACCCAGAGGGTCTTGCCTTGGACCATACACATTTGCATATCGTAAAATTACGCGCTCAATACCATAGAGCCTTTTAAAGTAGTTTAGGT
>NZ_JBMFSR010000071.1:0-3491 GCF_049967455.1 Caldisericum sp.
CCTCCATTTGGAGGAGAATCCTCGTCACTTTTTTCCTCTGATTGACAATTCTTTTATGTATTTTTTTGGAGAGTATTGAGGGGGCGATTTGTTGCCCCCTCAAAATATTGAGATTTCTCACATTCGTTCGAAGCGACGATACCTTCACGTTTCTGAATTCATTAAGCCAAGAAGGTAGTGAAAACTTCGCATATCTTCCAAAATTCCTCATTTGCAAGAAAAAATGTAATTATTGAGACAAAAGACACAGGATTTGCAATTATAGGCAAAGGATGGTTTTATAGGTGTTGGTTCAGGCGTTTTAAAATTTGACAATGGTTTTAACCTCAAATGGGCAAAAAGAAACAATAAAATATCACTTAGCTATGTCGATGTAAGGGATCAATATGCTGTTGCAATCGGAAACTTAAGCTTCCTAAAAGAGAAAGTCAACAATAACGAAATTTTTGCAATTAAATTTCCCGAAGATAATCTTAAAGGTTTCGGTTTTACAGATTTTAGTGTAAAAGAAGAATCTGAAACTCCCGATATTAATGAAACGCTGAATTTAAAAACTCAAAATATAAATGTGAGTTCTAAGCCTTTTCAATTTGAATTCTCAAATTAAAACAGTGTGAAAGTACATTTTAATAGGTAAAATTGACTATTAAGTGCTATAATGTAGAGGAAAAATTTTTTGGAGGTAAGAAAAATGAGAAAATTGATTTTAGCAATTGTTATTTTATCTTTTGCAGTTTTATCAATTTCTTGTGCGAGAAACTCTTTAACCACAACACCTGTTTCGATTGTTGGCAAATGGCAAGTTACTTCTCAATGGGTGCCAGATAATGGTTGGTCTACAGTGGATAACCCCACTTATTTTGAGTTTAAAAGTGATGGTACTTTAATTAAAACAGAAGGCAATGATACAATAACAGGAACTTATGAATTAAAGGGAAATGAGCTAACAATAACTTTGAATAATTCTACTTCTACATTCAACGTGGTGCTTAAGAATGATACCCTTGAAATAAGCAATCAAGATTTAGGTTATAAGATGCAAAAGACTCAATAGATTATAAAAAGGAGGAGAATGTGATAGAAATTGGAACAAGTGTTGAGGACTTTGAGTTAAAGGATCAAAACGAGCAATCGTTTAAGTTGTCAGATTTTAGAGGAAAGAAAGTTTTGCTTTCATTTCATCCGCTTGCTTGGACTGCTGTTTGTGAAAAACAGATGCAATCACTTGAAGCAAATCAAGAAGTCTTTGAATCCCTAAATACCGTTGCAGTGGGCATAAGTGTTGATTCTGTTCCTTGTAAAAAGGCGTGGGCAGAGCATATAGGTGTTAAGAAAACCCGTCTTCTTTGTGATTTTTGGCCACACGGTCATGTTGCAGAGCTTCTAAAGGTTTTCAGGCACTTTAACGGTTTTTCTGAAAGGGCAAACATCATTCTCGATGAGGAGGGGAAAGTTATTTTTGTGAAAGTTTATCCAATAAAAGAACTTCCCGACATAAACGAGATTATAGAATTTTTGAAGGGGAGTTAATTTTATGGATGTAACAAAGGCAATTGAGACTCGTAGAGCATACCGCTCGCTTGAACCGTTTGAGGTTACAGAAGATCTCATAAGAGACCTTGCATATCATGCATCTCTTGCTCCCAGTTGCAACAATACTCAACCCTTCCGATATGTTTTTGTCTTTGAAAAAGATGCGCTTGAGAAACTATTTGCCTCTCTTCCAAAGGGAAACCAGTGGGTAAGAAATGCAGGTTTGTTGATTGTTGTCTTTACTTCAAAGGATTTTGCCTGCAATATGCGAAATGGAATTTATGCATATTATGACACGGGATTATCAAATGCGTTTCTAATATTAAGGGCAACAGAGCTTGGACTTGTTGCTCATCCTATCGCAGGTTTTGACGAAGCAATTGTTAAAAAGGCAGTTAATCTCTCAGAAAATTATGAAGTAGTTACTTTGATAGTTGTAGCAAAACATGCAAAAGAAATTTCACCATTACTTTCTGAAAAGCAAATAAAATCTGAACATATGCGTCCAGAAAGAAAAAGGTTTGAAGAGTTTTGCTATCTTAACAAGGTAGGAGAATGAATATAGCGCTTCTTATAATTGATATGCAGGAGGACTTCTTAAACGAGTCCTCCCCTCTTTTTGTAAAGGGTGGAAAAGATATTATTCCAAATATAGAAAGGCTTCTATCGTTTTTTAGGAAGCATAACTTTCCCCGCATTTTTGTGAAAAGAGAGCATCGAAGCGAAGTTGATATTGATAAACCTCGAATTCCATATGGAGGCTCTGTGCTTTTGCCGAATTCAAAAGGCGCTTCCATAGTTAAACCTCTTCTACCAACAGAATCAGAAATTGTTGTCATAAAGAAGCGATTCTCTGCATTTTTTCATACAGAGTTAGATCTCATTTTAAGGCGTCTTCATATTGATACACTTGTTATTACAGGCGTTCAAACGCCTAATTGTATAAGGGCAACAGCTGTTGACGGTCTTTCTTATGATTATGACATCATAATTGCAAGTGATGGTACTGCGTCAAGCTCATACGAAATACAAAAGGTAAATCTTCTCGACCTTAAAAATATGGGGGCAAAAGTTCTTGAAACGCATGAGATTATTGAATTAATAAAGCGCATATATAATGTATAATTGAGTATGGCAAAGTGCGTGCGTTGTGGAAAACCTGCAACAATCTATCTTGAGGGATTGCGTTTTTGTGAAGATTGCTTTAAAATTCATGTAGAGCGTGAATTTGAAGAAGCTATAGAAGGTCATGCAATAGAAAGCAGGCTCATCAACGCAAACGATCGTATTATGGTTGCAGTTTCAGGCGGAAAAGATTCTATGGTTCTTTGGTATCTTTTGCATAAATTTAACTTCAATATAGTGCCAGTCCATTTAAACTTACATTACGGTGTCTTTTCAGAAAAAAGTGTTGAAGTTGTTAAAAAATTCTCCGAAAAAATTAGCAAGAAGGTTCTTATTTATAGTGTAATTGAAGATTTTGGCATTAACATGGAAGATGTATTTAGAAAAGCTAAGAATCGCCCACGTTGTGCTGTTTGTGGTGTTATAAAGAGGTATCTTATAAATAAAATCGCCTTAGATTTAAAAGTGGATTCAGTTGCAACAGGTCACAACCTTGATGACGGAGCTGCAACAACCCTTAAGGCAATTTTAAATTGGGATTTTAATACACTTTCAAGAAATTATCCTCTAACTCCACCCTATAAAGATAAACTTGTAAAAAGGATAAAACCACTTTACAGATTAGCAGATGCTGAGCTAAAAGCATACGCAGATCTTTTAGGTATAGATTACACAACTGAAATTTGTCCTTACAAAATAGGTCGTGTTACGCTTTCAAAGACAAAGGACATTTTAAATGAAATAAATACTCAATTTAAAGGAGTCAAAAGAACATTCTATTACGGATATCTTCGCAATAACACTTTATTCAAAAAGGATGAAGTTGAATTAAA
>NZ_JBMFSR010000072.1:0-3386 GCF_049967455.1 Caldisericum sp.
CTAGGCAAAAGCTCGTTTCTCTCCTCATTTGTGAGTTTAAAAAGATTAGCAAGGTAGTCTTCGACTTCATCTATTGTATGATCCTTTTGATCTTGTAAGAATTGAAGCATAGGTTTCATTAATTCATGAAATTTTGGGATCATTTTAATCCTCCTTTATTAAATAATTTAATTTCGCTTTTCAATAGATCTTCCATAAGCTTTTTTTTAGAGTATTTACACTTTTATACTATTCCTTTTAAATCCGTTTACAAATATCCAAGCCTTAAAGATGTGCTCCTCAAGTTGCCCTAAAGTTATCTTTTTGCCGTTCATAGAGATTTTATTCGCAAGATTGTTCTCTTAACTTTACGAATATGTCTTAAACGTGTATAATATAAACTATGATGAAGGAAAAATATTATGGTGTAATTGTTGTAGGCGGAGGACATGCAGGGGTAGAAGCCTCTCTTGCCTCAGCACGAATGGGTGTTCAAACCCTTATTATTACAATTGATAACGACAGTATTGGCTGGATGCCTTGTAATCCCGCTATTGGTGGCCCTGGAAAATCACAAGTTGTAAGAGAAATTGATGCACTGGGTGGGGCAATGGCAATGACCACAGATGAAACACTAACTCAGATTAAGATGCTTAATACTTCGCGTGGTCCTGCTGTTTGGAGTTTGAGAGCACAAGTTGATAAATGGGCCTATTCAAGAAAAATGAAAGAGCGCTTAGAAAATCAGCCCAATTTACACCTAAGGCAAGGGCTTGTTGAAAAACTTATCATTGAGGGAAATAGAATAAAAGGGGTTCAAGTTGCAGATGGCAGTGTCTTTTATGCTGATGCTGTGGTATTAACCACTGGTACATATCTAAGTGGACGTATATACATTTCCTCCTGGTCGATGGAAGCAGGAAGGTGGATTAAACCTCCTTCAAATGCGCTATCAAATCAACTTAAAGAACTAGGTTTCAGAATGTCTCGATTTAATACAGGGACAACGCCGAGAGTTGATAAAAGATCTATTGATTTGAGCAAATTCCAAGAGGAAGTTGGTGATTTTGTTCCGCTACACTTTTCTTTTTGGAATAAGCCAAAAGTTTACGACAATCAAATTCCCTCTTACCTTGGATGGACTAATGAAAAAACAATAGAAGTGACACGAAAATATATGCACCTTTCACCATCAGTTGCGGGACTAATGGTTAAGACAGGACCAAGAACATGCCCTTCAATGGAAGAAAAAGTACGGTGGTTCCCGGACAAAACAAGACACCAATTCTTCCTTGAGCCAGAAGGGTTTGGCACGAATGAAATGTACATGCAGGGAATGTATATGTCAATGCCTTATGATATGCAACTTGAAGTATTAAGAACAATCCCCGGGCTTGAGAATGTTGAAATAATAAGGCCCGCATATGTAATTGACTACGATTACATTATACCAACGCAGTTAAACCTCACTTATGAAACAAAACTCATTGAAGGGCTTTTCATTGCAGGACAGCCTAACGGCACAACTGGATACGATGAAGCAGCAGGTCAAGGCCTACTTGCGGGTATAAATGCGGCCCTCAAAGTACAAGGTAAGGCACCATTTATTTTAAGAAGAAATGAAGCATATCTTGGTGTTATGACTGATGACCTTCTAACTAAGGAACTATTTGAGCCTTATAGAATTACACCATCGCATTGTGAATATAGACAAATCTTAAGACAAGATAACGCAGATTTAAGACTTACAAGAAAAGGTTATGAAATAGGTGTTGTTGAAGAATGGAAATTTAGAATGTTTGAGGAAAAGGAGCGAAAACTTGAAGAGATTAAAAAAATCCTCGAACAAACGACAATATACCCAAACAAAGAAAACGTGGAAAAGCTAAAAGAACTTGAAGTAAAGGAAATAAACCAACCTTTAACTCTTTTTGATCTTCTTAAAAGGCAAGATTTTACAAAGGATACTTTAAAGAAACTTGACTCAAGGTTTGCTGATTTTGATGACGAAATCCTTATGGAAATTGAAATTGAGGCAAAATATGCAGGATACATTCAGCGTGAAATGAATAAAGCAAAAGAGTTCTTGAGATTTGAGAGTTTTGAAATTCCAGATGATATTGACTATAATTTAGTACCATCGCTTTCAAAGGAAGCAAGGACAAGACTTTCGGAGATAAAGCCGAAGTCTATTGGACAAGCAATGCGAATTACAGGCGTAAGACCGTCTGATATCCAGATGTTAATAATGTACCTTAAAGAAAGGAAGGGTGATGAAAATGTATAAATTGGTTTTGCTAAGGCACGGCGAAAGTATTTGGAATAAAGAGAACAGATTTACAGGATGGACAGATGTTGATTTATCAGAAAGAGGCATCGAGGAAGCACATTTTGCAGCAAAGTTATTAAAGGAGCAAGGGTATATTTTTGATGTTGCCTTTACATCTGTCCTAAAGAGAGCAATTAAAACTCTGTGGATCGTACTTGAAGATTTGGATTTAATGTGGATACCTGAATACAAACACTGGAGATTAAATGAAAGGCACTACGGAGCACTTCAAGGGCTTAATAAGGGAGAAATGAGCAAAAAATATGGCGAAGAACAGGTACTTCTGTGGAGAAGGTCTTACGATGTTCCACCCCCACCGCTTGATAAAGATGATCCAAGAAATCCGAGATTTGACCCCAAATACAAAGATTTGAAAGACGATGAAATTCCACTTTCTGAATCGCTAAAAGACACGTTAAACAGAGTGCTACCATACTATCATTCTACAATTGCTCCAATGGTAAAAGAAGGGAAAAGAGTAATTATTTCTGCGCATGGAAATTCTCTAAGAGCACTCGTTAAATATCTTGATAATATTTCTGATGAAGAAATTCCACACCTCAATATACCAACAGGAATTCCACTTGTTTATGAGTTTGATGAAAACTTAAAAGCAGTCAATCATTACTACCTTGCGGATGAAAAAACCCTTCAGGAAGCAATTGAAAGAGTTAAAAATCAGATAAAAGAAAATCCCAAATAAAGATTAACTTTTTCATTTTTATCCTCCTTAAGGCTCTCTTTTACATTAAAGAGAGCCTTTTTTAAATTTTCAGAATGGAGAGGCTATTTCAATTTTTCTAATCTTAAACGATAGGCAAAAATTTTTCTAATTGAATATTAAAAAATTTTTAAAAAGTGCTACAATGTTTTTGATTGGAGGTGTAGCAAAAATGAAAAAAGTAATCATTTTGACACTAATTGGCATGCTTTTGTTAACATTATTGGGAGTCGTTCCCCAATCGAATCAAAATACTTTAGCTTCTAATCAGTCTCCTGCACTTGCAAGTGATGTTATAACACCATACATTAGCGAGGGTGATCTTTCCATGTTAGAAAGCACAGCAAAAGTTTACGA
>NZ_JBMFSR010000073.1:0-3310 GCF_049967455.1 Caldisericum sp.
CCACTAAGCTGAGACTCTAACCACGCACCGAGCAAAGGCAGGCGGAAGAGCTCTTTGAGCACAGGGTGTGATGACGGCATATTCACTTATTCACAGTCAGCACTCTACGCTGATAACGCAGTAGCACCGCAACAACACTCTTAAAACAAGTGTTAATAATCATCGTATATTTCTTGGATTTGGTTATTCACTCTTGTTTTGTTGTGAGTAGCGTTTGCATTGATACATCCCCTTGTGGGGCTTGGGGCTTTGAGTTCCCCTCGCAGGTGTTGTTATTCATTCCAAGGCTTCTACTCTTTTCCTTTCTCTATGTCTTACTGTATCAAACTATTATTACGGCGTGCAAGGCCTTTATCAGTCTGTGAGCAAAGCGAATAGT
Source organism: Caldisericum sp. (assembly GCF_049967455.1). Lineage (NCBI taxonomy): Bacteria > Pseudomonadati > Caldisericota > Caldisericia > Caldisericales > Caldisericaceae > Caldisericum > Caldisericum sp. The sequence goes on from NZ_JBMFSR010000073.1 coordinate 380, forward strand.
CTGATGCCTTGTGTAACACTTCTATACCGTAACTAAAATTTTTTTAATCCTCTGTAACCTGTAATTTTTTTCATCAGGTTATAATTTTCTTTGTTAAATCATTTTAAAACATTTCACAGATATGCTGGTGTGCAATGCTTCTTAAACGGTTTTTTGAAATGAGCTTGCGAATGAAAAGTCCATTTGCACTGCTCCGATTGCATAACAGAGTTATGATATTATCCTCGATTGTGAGCTTCCCTCAAAGAAGCCTGCTACAGTTGTTCTTCCTATAAAATCTCAAAATTTCGTCTCAGAAATTTCAACCCTTTACCAAACAAATCATCGTTTGCGAACTTCCTTAACATAACGGAGGTTATGTTTTCCGCAAGTAACAAATTATATAGAAAATTTAAGTATTATCTTTATTATTCTCTTTCTGCCCATCAATAATTTTCCATGTCATGTAATTCCTGGTAACCCCATTATCAGTGAACGTAAGAATACGTGCATGTTTATTCGCCGGTTCCTCAACTGCTGATACTTCCTTAAGGTACGTCTTTGTTATTATTCTGTTACACATTTGACCCATATATGCCTTCCCAACTATATGTTCACATTCTCCGTATTCCTTTCCGCATATTGAACACTTTGATTCCATAATGATAAAGCCGGGACTGAAAAAAATCTGGGGAGGAAAAAGAAGCTTTTCCAACAAATACAATTTATCTGTATATTTCTCCATATTTAGATCTATTGCTATATAATGGGCTTGTAATGCTGTTCTCGCATTAGATTGAGCCTCTATTAGATAATCCCAAGCTTTATTGGGATCATCCTCCTTCAATGCAATCCACATCATTAACTCATTAATCATTGCGTCTATAATATTCTCTAAACTTAACGCACAATTTGCAGAGTCCTCATCTTTATTTTTTATAGCATTTTCTTTAAGAGATATAACTTTTTGTTTAAGTACTGTAAGTTCATTTATGGCATCTTGTTGAAACTCTTTTCCTCTACTCATAAAACAAAAAGTTCCACATCCTTTTATTGGTTTGTCGAATTCTTTTAGAAAGAGTTTTATATCTTCATTCATCGCTAACTCTCTTAATTACCTCGGGAAGTTCTTTTAGTCCATCCTGTGGCCCTTCATATTCCACTTTTTTGAAATTACCATTTTTAGTTTCCAAGACTATGCTAAGCCTTACTTTTCTGCTATTTATAGGGATTCCCCTTAGCCAGTCAGTTAAATAGTTTGAAATGATGTTAATTATTACGGAAACTATAATTGAATTTTCTTGAAGTAAATCAGCTGAAATAAAAATAGCGGGTGCAATCCATTCAACAAAAGACTTTTCTTGAACACAGGGGAATTTTTCTCCTTCTTTTTCAAGTTTTGTTTCACTAATTTCATTCTGCCTCAAAAGTACTCTGATAGTAGGTGCATTACCTTCATGGATAAGCTCGCCTTTTGAAGTAGCGGTTTCAAAATTCCGAGGAAGAAGAGTCAAAGACAAAGGTCTATTGCAACCTAAATCTCTTGCTTTCTTATTCACGTCTATATAATCTTTTATTTGAACCATACTTACACCCCCAGTTTCTTATAATGATTTGCTATAAAAAGATTACTTTAGGCAATTTTAATAAAAACCCAGAACCCTAAAACTCTTTATTTTTTAGGCAGAATTTTTCTTGTAAGATTGCTTAACCAATGAAAAAATGTAGTCTAAATCCTCATCGCCACCTATATGCAATTGGTAGTCTCCATTTCCCCAATGGCCAATCTCAGAAACATCCCTTGCTAAACCTTTTGGATCATTTAACTCACCTTTTTTAAGATTCAAATAAACTTTTAATTCCTTCTTGTGAATCTCTACATCTGTAAAATTCGATTTACTAATAAATGCTATATATTGCTTTGTTGGCTTCACCTTGATGTCATTGTCGATTGATAGCACCGAACCCTTGAACGTTTCATACAGTTCTTTTATCTCATCTGGGATATTCTTCAAGTGTTCATCTTCAGTATAAACTTTGATTTCTTTACTGACTGCCCCAACAGTTTTGTTATTCTTGGAGATCGTTTTTATGGATTCGCTTGCTCCTAACGATTGTATTTGATTTATGCTTACTGTCTCATTTGCATATTTTCTTATCTCCCATAATTCAATTGGCAAGTCCTTAAAGTTTATTGATTGCACCTGATACGGTGTAAACGATGGAGCAACAAATATGACCCGTGTTTGCGTCCAATCTATCTCATCCTTCTTAATCGGCCTTTTTCGACTCTCGTTGTACACAAGGACGCACTCAGCCTTATTGTTAAGTATCAAAGAGAGATAAGCATACCCTTGGTCTACAACGCTAAAGTTCTCATTCTTTTTATATTCAATTACAACGAACGCCTTCGCCTTCTCGTCAAATGCAAGAGTATCAATTCTGAAATTTTGGATGGTAAACTGTGGTTTCACGACTTCCAAATCAAACAACTCTTTCAAGTTGTCGTCACATATTTTTTGAATGTCCTTTTCCAACTTGAAATCGACTTCTTCTATATAAGTCAACTTTCCATCTTTTGCCGAATAGATGTCCATTGCCTCTACCTCCAATTTTTAAAAATCACTGTTTATTCTCAGTTTTAGAAATATAACTCAATGCTTCTTTTTCGTTCTTCTCAATGGCAATTTCAACTGCTCGTTTTGCTATTTCTAACAATTCTTTTGCTCTCTTTCTTGCTTCGTGCGATTGCTGAACCAATGAAGCAATTTTTTGCTGGATTTCTATTGGGAGAAGGGGGATGTAAAAGTTTCTAACTTGTAAATCTGAAATCTTTGGCTGTGCTGTTTGACTCATTTCTTTTGCAAACTCTAATTTTCCAACTATTGAATGTAGAGTGATTGCTAAATATTCTGCTAATACTTCTTTTTTATTTCTAATTGAAATTTTACC
>NZ_JBMFSR010000074.1:0-3170 GCF_049967455.1 Caldisericum sp.
CTATTAGAAAAATCTATATCTCCATCTAAAATACAAACAGAGTTTAATGCATAAAGGCAGGTTCCTTCTTCTGAATATGAAGGTTGAGTACCTCTTTTGATGAAAAATTTCTCCTCATTCAAGTAAGTCCAATTTATCGATCTTATTATCACTTCATTTCTCAAATAATAAGGATCATAATATTCTGCATCAATTCTTAATCCCCTTTCTAACTCTGAGACATTAACAATTGAGTACTCAACATCATACATTTTGCCTTTATGCGTTGCTGTTATCATGATATCACCAACTCTTCCATTAAATAATAAAGAATCAAATAACAGTATTTTACTATTTCATGATTTGCTGGATTATACGCCATATCACCGTGTATAAGGGCATTTCTTTCTTGATAAATTATTTCCATAATATATGAATAAAGCTTATCTAAATCATTTTCAATTACTAAAGTTACTTCGGTATACACTGTTTGGTCTTCTTCAAAAGAAAAGTATATTCCCTTGTTAAGCTTAGTTTTAATAGATCGTGCTGTTTCATTAGAACTAATAAAAAATTCACCTAAGTTTTTTTCTTCTTCGTTGTACCCGTCAAAAAATCCTTTTGTGTTTTTGGTCTTACACAAATAAAGAAACTTCTCAATATATTTTCTAAACTCCTTTGATTCTATATCTTGATGTGTCATTAAATTATTAAATTTTCTATGGATAGGATTTCGAGAAGACCTGTCATAATCGTTTAGATTTTGAGTATCATTTTTATATACTCCTTTTATTATGTTTATATGGTCTCTATCTTTCCTTATATAATCTTCGTTATAATGCTGTCTATACCATGCATTGAAGGATAACCATAATTTTATAAATGCAGAAAAATAATCAATCTCGGAAGATTTAAACCAATTTAAAACATTATCAGTAGTAGTTGGCACTTTACTCAACCTCCACATCATTCAAGAAATTAAAAACTATGTCTCCTTCCTTCAATCTCTCCCTTCCCCATTTTATAAAAGCCTCTGCGATATCAAATAAATCCGTTTGAAAGACTGGGTTTCCTTCTTCGTCAAAAGCCATATTGCCGTTTTCGTCTTTAACAAAAACATAGTTTCCTGAATTATCTTTCATTGGTATCTTTGAAACTGCAAAGAAAATAGGATAATCTTTCAACTTTGGATTTTCGCCTTTATCCGGTTCATCTTCTTTCCACTTTCTCAAAAATAACAATGATGTTTTAGTTCCTGTGTGTGGTTTAAAAGAGTTACCGTGCAAGCCAACTACTGCAAGAATTCTTGCTTTTTTCATAATGAATTCACGAATATATTTATCGTTAGTGTTATTGAAAACACCTTGAGGAAGGACAATTGCTAATCTTCCGCCTGGCTTGATCATATCTAACGCTCTTTCTACAAAAAGTATATGCCTATCTACTGTAGAATCCGTTTTTATTTTGTTTTCTGGAAGAATATCATTATATAGCGCTTTTAGCCAATGTTCTTGTATGTCTCCTGCGAATGGAGGATTTGTCAAAAGGATGTCGAAATTCAACTCTTTAAAACTTTCATCATATAACAACTCTTCTTTTTTCAAATCTGCTTTAAAACCTTCACTCCACCTTGTAAATTCAAGGGAGTTTTCTTGGTAAATATGTGCTTTACCATCGCCAGCAATTAACATAAGAGCTCTTGCAATTTTCGTTGCCTTTTCCTCAAAATCTATCCCCCAAAGGTACCTTCCAGCATAGGCTGATTTAACATCTTTATCTTCCATATGGTATTTTTTCCATACATACTGCATTGCATGAACTATGAATCCTGAACTACCACAAGCAGGGTCAATAACATATTCTTTCCTGTGTGGATTTAACATTTTGACTGCCGCATCTATAATAACTCTTGGAGTAAAATATTGTCCTTTTTTCTCTTTTGAAACTTCAGGGACTAAATATTCAAATGCTTCATCAATAATTCTCAAGTCTGCACCAAATAACTCCATTTCTTGCATTTCTCCAACGCATATATTTAGATGGTCTGGCTTTAATTTAATTTCTTCTGTCTTCTCGAAAATCCCTTTCCACTCTTTCTTTGCGCCATTAAAAAGGTCTGAAATCTCTTTATAGGTTACCTGCGGGTCTTTATATTTCCTAAACTTTAATTGGTGGTCCTTCCTATTTGGTGCTTCATGCTCATCATAAAGCTTTGCGTAGATGAGTTTAAAGATTTCATTAAAGCTATCAACTCCGGAATTTGCAAGGACAAGCTCTTCTAAAGTCTCAATGATGTCTCTTAAAGGCCTTTTCTTTTGCTTATTTACTTCTTTGAGTTTTTCAAGGGTCCAGTTTCTGCTCAACACTATTTCTGAAACATCTATCGCAGGGTTTGTTGAATTTTTAACTTCTGAGTACTCGGTATATGTAGGAATATCTGGCAAGTTATCTTCAAATTCTTTAGGATATGGCCTGTAAAGAATAGTTATTTCTTTTCCGTTAACTGCACCCCCTATAGGCGAGCCTTCGGCATTGAGATAACTTTTAAGCTGTGGTATGTTTAATCTTTCATTTGGCTCTTTTACTTCGACGATTATCCAAGGAGTGATTCCATCTTCTTGATATACAACAATATCTGCCCTTTTCTTTTCTCTGCCGAAACTTACTGATTCTTCAACCTTTATCTTTTCAATTGGATATCCATAATTATCTGTGAGCTCAAATAAGAAAAGCTGTCTAACTATCTCTTCTGGCCTTCTTTGGCTTTTATTCTCATCGAACAATAACTTTTCTTTTCCATCTGCATCGTGACTTTTAATATACCACTCACCTTGAGATTTTTCATATACATCTAATTTAGGTAAGTGCAAACTTAGAAGAGGAATTTCAGTCTCAGCACTGGGAATTATCTTATTAATGATATTTTTTGTTTTTATTCTATCGTTCATCTTTCTTATCTCCTTAATGAAATTATATTCCGATTTTTAAATCCTTCAATGAAATGGAGGGTCAAGATAGATAAGGTCAACAGTTTTATCTTCAATCTTTTCCCTTAAAACTTCAAGGTTATCGCCGAAATAAAGTGTGTTCACTCGTGTCTCCTATTTTAGCACAAATTGGAGAGTTTTATTGTTGAAGTTTTCGTCGTACTCTCCTGTATTGTAAATAAGCACAAATGGAGCATCTAAAAC
>NZ_JBMFSR010000075.1:0-3120 GCF_049967455.1 Caldisericum sp.
GTCGCAAATGACAAATTTAATCTTTATCCGAAGATTGCAGAATTGGCAAATATGAAAATCGTCAATCAATTTAAACGACCTGTGCTTAATAGAGTAGAGAAGGATAGAGATACTGCCTACTCAGAAACGATATTTCATTTAAAGGAAAAGTTATAATGGAACAGAAATTTGATATAGCTTTAAGTGCAAAAATTAATGAATTTGCAAGGAAATTTGATCTCGATAAGACTAAAATTGAGGAAGATTACCTGTTTGAAAACTTTAGCAATTACGTAATTATATCGAACGAATTAGAAGAGGAATTAGAAAACATAAATAAAGTCTCTACCCATAACGCTCAAGGAATAGACGGAATAGGGATTATTGTCAATGATAAATTGATTTTTGATGAGTCCGATTTAGAAAAAATTGGCGAAAACGAGAAAATTTCTGTAAAGATAGTTTTTGTACAATCAACAACCAGGAAGAACTTTGATAGTAGCAAGTTTAGTGGTTTTGTTGATAGTGTGATTAACTTTTTGATAGACCAAACTACAATAGATCCATTTTCTTCTATATATACCAAATTGCTTGGTGAAGAAAGCGATTTTATTTATAATTTGAAAGAAACACCAAAAATAGTACTATATTTTGCTTCTGCTATTACAGAACATAAAATTGATGAAAAGTTTCTTGATACGCAAAGAGAGAAAATAACAAATAGAGAAGATCTTAAAGATAAAATTTCTCTTGAAAGTGTAAATTTCCTGCAAAAAGCAGAATTGAAGGGATTATATGATAAAATACCGTCATATCAACAAGTGAACATTAAATTTGTAGGAAATATACACATTGAAGAAAAAAGTAAAATTCAGATGAGCATTCTATCCTATATTAAATTCGAGGAATTAAAGAAACTCATATTAACAAAAGATGAAAACTTGAAAGAAAATCTTTTCATTGAAAATCCAAGGTCTTTTCTTAATGAAACAGACGTTAACCAAAGTATAGAAGAAACACTTAAAAATAGTGAATATAAAGATTATTTCATTTACCTGAATAACGGGCTTACTTTATTATGCAACAATATTGAAAAACATCCAACTTTGGAGAATGTATTTAAATTGACATATCCAAGAATAATAAACGGATGTCAGACGACTCATGTATTATATAATTTTTATAAATCTAATTCAGAAAGCCTGCAAAATGTAGAATTAGTGATTAAAGTAATTGCCACAGATGACAATAGGCTAAAAGAGCAAATAATATTTGCTGCAAATAATCAGAATTCAATAACTGAAGATTTAAAAGCACTGAATAAATATCATGAAAAGATTGAGGAATACTTCAAGGGATTTAATGGTTTTGAAATATATTATGAGAGATTAAGAGGTCAATACCCAACAGTAGCACCGCCCTACAAAAAAGTAAACATTGAAAATTTGGCGAAGGTCTATATCTCTGTTTTTTTGCGGGAGCCACATAAAATGAAAAGCAATGCCATAAGCAAGATTGAAGAATACCAGAAGAAGAAAAGAATATTCAGTCCAGATGATAATGAAGTAAATAAATATTATTATTGTGCTCTTTTATATTACTGGCTAAGCAAGTTCTCAATTAATGATGAAGTTGAATTGAGATCAAAAACTATGGATATGCATTTACTACTGGTATGCGACTTGCAACTGGACAGAACAAAGGAAGTTTACAATATAGATGACAAAATTAAATATTTGTGCGATGAAAATAATGCAAAAGCCATTTTTAGTTCATCAGTATCCTTTTTGGAAACCAGAGACTATCTATTTAAAAGAAGAGGATTTTATTCAGGACCTAACACAAAGAAAATGATACAAGATTTTTTATCTTAAATTGGAGGAAGATAATGATATTAGATACTAAGAGAGAAAGCGAAATTGAAAATGTAATAAAAGAAAGCTTAAGAACAAAGTTCAAAATATATAAGCCAGAAACAAATAGCATGCCATTCCATTATCGTTTGCTTGGCAAGGACAGGATGGCATTATTTTCTTTCATCCAATCATTAAACACTACTTTTGGAACCTCTATTTTTGAACCTGTAGCAGAAAAACTTGCAGACTTAAATTTCTCTGCTGCGCAAAAACAATTCGTGGTAGGAGAAACAATAAGCGAAGAAGCACAAAATGAAATTCAGCACATTATGAATGAACTTACAACCGGGAAAAGCCCGGATAAAAAAGAAGAGATTGAAAGGATAAGAAAAGTTTGTAACAAGGGCACAATGAATAATTTAAAAACTGTGAAGGTAGATTTGTTTGTTCAAAGTAAGAACGGAACAGTTCATTTGTTTGACTTAAAGACGGCTAAACCCAATATAAGTAATTTTAAGGATTTCAAAAGAACGTTGTTAGAGTGGGCAGCAATCTATCTATCAAAGTACCCAAAGGCAGATATTTACACCTACATTGCCATTCCTTACAATCCTTATGAGCCAAAACCTTATGAAAGATGGACATTAAAAGGAATGTTTGACCTTGACGAAGAGTTAAAAGTTGGAAAGGAGTTTTGGGATTTTCTCGGTGGTATCGGGGCCTATGAGGAATTGTTGAATTGCTTTGAAAGAGCGGGTATAGAATTAAGACCTGAAATTGATGCGTACTTTGCAAAGTTCAAGCAGCCTTAACTATGCATGTGTATAAAATAGATATGGGGAAGAGCTTGAAAACTATGCTAAAGTAACTTAGTTTGAAGAAGTGAGAAGAGGTTTTATAAGGCTATGAGCTTTGGCAATCCTGTTCGTAAGACTCTTGAAATTTCGAGATAAGTAAATGAAGTAATTAAAGTAATCAAAGAAAGTAATTTCTGAAAAGAATCTGATAGAAAGGCTATGGAAATATTCGAAAAATGCGTTATTGCAGGTCTATTATGAAAAGAAAGAGAAATTCAAATGGAAGATAAAGGAATTCTTTGAAAAAGACGTAAAAGACAAACTGATAAAATTGGAATTGAAGACTTTCATAGGCACTACTTTTCAGATTATAAGCGTGTAATGTTTCTTTGTGAGCGAGAGAGAATAGCCAAATCGTATCTGAGATCATCTTTAAATTTTGAAGCACTTTTTTAGGCCAAAGATTCGGAATTTAAAGTTGGTTGAGT
>NZ_JBMFSR010000076.1:0-3034 GCF_049967455.1 Caldisericum sp.
CTTCGTTCCTCGGATTGGCAATTCTTTGGTGTATTTGGGGGAGTATTGAGGGGGGTTGTTGCCCCCTCAAAATGGTTGTCATTCCGAAGCCGCTTTTAACCAATATTCTAAATCATCATTCGAATTGAATTTCGCAAAGAAGACATCTTTTTGTACAATATCTTTAGCTATTTTTATTTTGCCTTTAATAAAGTAGCCTCCATCGGATATTAGCACAACTGAGTTTCCTTCCTATGAGTCTATTCCCCCCAAATGTTCTTAAAAAACCTGTTTTACAGTGTCTTTAGTAATTTTGATGTTAGATGAAAAAGTCCTCGAAAAAGCTACACTGAAAGAGAATTCAACGAAAGAGAAAAGGATTACCAAAATTAATACAATTTTTAATCAGTTTCATAAAAAACCCCCTCTTTTTTAACTTTATTATTCCCCCTGCAATTTATTGCAGGGGGAAATCAAGAGTAGGTGAAGTAATTATTGAAAATTTTATTTCATAATCCCCATTCTTACAGGTGCAGGTAATTTATAAATATCTGGATATGCTTTGAATGGAACAAAAGGTTGCCCTGATTTCTCAAAAACACTTTTACCGTATTTAAGTAAATATAGTACAAATCTTTGTGCAAACTCTTTTTCTGGTGCATTGTTTGGAATCGTAAGTCCATATAGAATTGGCGCACCTTTTACAACTGTACCATCCTTTAGTGTTAAAGATGCTTTTTCATACCAGTCCGTAAGATCAGGATTTCCGAGATTGAGTTCGTCTGGAAAAGAGATATATTTTAGATTATTTTGCACGGCAACTGACTCATATTCAAAGGCATAGTCAAGCTCATTTGCTTGAAGTAAAGCAACGAGCTCAACTGATTTTGGACGGATATTTTTCGGTTTAGTTGCATTTAAAAGGCTTTGGTAGAGTTGGGGCTTTTTATAATACTGCTCTGCAAGTTGGAACATAAGAAGTGTCCTATAACCACAAGGATCTGAGTTTGGTTCTGCATATCCAAAATCAACATCTTTTCTTAATAGTATTTCATGCCAATTATTTGAATTTATTTCATTTGCATATTTGCTCTTATCGGTATAGCACAATACAAGTTTGTTTGTGGCAAAAACGATGTACCAATCGGTGTACTTTGGTATAAGATACTGTGGAATAAGGAAAAAATCGGCAAGTGCAACAACATCATATTCTTTTTTTAGTTCAGTTATCTGTTTTACTGCATCAACGCTTCCTGCTGAAAAATCCTCAAAAGTAATATCTACATTTAGTTTTGCATAATAATTCTTGAAATTGTTTTCAAGAGTTCTTAAAGGTTGTGTTAGGCTTCCTGCATGAATTACCTTTAATATCAAAGATTTTTTATTTGCAAGTGGTTTCTGTTGGTAAATAATCTTGATCGTCCTATTTGAGGGATTCCATTCCACATTTGCACCAATTGATTCCGAAATAAATCTCACTGGCACAAGCGTTCTTCCTGATTGTTTTTCAATAAAGGGAGCAACATCAAGAGGTAATTCTTTTCCGTCAACAATTGCAACCTTTGATCCAATCTTTAGGATAATTGTATGCAAATCGAAAACAAGAGTAATAGTTTTGTCATTTGGATTGTAATCTACATAGCCGCCGAAAGCTTCGGATACAAATCTTAAAGGAACAAGAGTTCTTCCATTTTGAATAATAGGTTTACTCTCAAGAGGAACCGGTTTAAAATTCAAAGAAGCAACATTTTTTCCAATTGAAAGCTCAACAACACCGCTTGAATCACCAAGAGCAACTTTGCTACCAAATGAAAAGTTAAAACTGACAGTTAGAAGGAAAACTAACAACAGCAAAACATTTGTTACTTTTTTCATCTCTTACCTCCTTTGCAAAATGGCAGGCATAACAGTTTCCCATTATACCCTATCGCCAAAGCACCATGAGGTTTCCCTCTTAGGTATCTTTGGTCGGAGTTATCTCATTATAACAATTTTTGTATAATCTCAAAATATCCAAGGAGATTGTTGTTTTCGTCTCTTACTGCAACCATATATTCTTTTACTTTTTCATTTTCACACATAAGTATTGTGTTTTTGCCCTTCACAAGCTCGTTAAATTCCATAAAGGATGATTTTCTTCAAATTTTCATTGTGGCAGTTAAAAATGGATTTTCCAATAAGATCTGTTGCAAATCTATCCCTGTCTTTCAACACCTTATCTTTATCCTGTAAATTTCTCCTAAGCCCTTAAGAAACTTTTTTCAGATTTATCAATCCCATTATGAATGCCTGTAGCATTAATTCTTATTGTTATTTTTTGGCATTAATTCTCTTAGCTATAATGTTTCTTTTTCAAAATAAACTCTAAAATAGACAAGGTTTATTTGGTTTCTTTATAAAAGTGGAGATGATGAAAACTTTTATAAAAGAATAAAACAACTCAAGGGAATTTTTACATTTCTTCTTTGCATTTATTATTCAAATGAACCTTTTGTAAATATTAACTTAAGCGATGACCAAAATTTTTCACATATTTTCTTTAGATTTTCTTTAGGTAAAAGTTAAATTTTTATGAGGGTCATGCGAAAAAATCCTCAAATTGAGACGAAAAAGGTAACTGATAAAACTACCAAACCCGCTCTGAAAAGAGTTACTTGTATTGATGAGAAAGGAAAAAATCGTAAATTGTGCAAAATTTTTGTATAAATGCAAAAATTAGTAAAACAATACCACACTTTGTAAATTTTAAAAATTCCTCGAAAATTCTCAAAATTTTACGGAACTTTTTTGTGTGTTTCCATATCTAATATATGAGAAAAAAATTGAGGAATCTTTTGAGAACTTTTTTATGAGGTTGTGAGTCTTAATCCTTTGTAATCCACGATCCTTATCAGTGGATTCTATATATGAAGAAAAGAATTTTTTGATTAAAGTGAAAAATTCTTACTAAAAGGTATTGACAAGAGAGAGATGATAAAATATAGTTGAAGAGGAGCGGAATCTCCCTCGAAAAGTGAGGCGATGAGTTTCAAGCGCGTGCAAAGCTCCGTGGATA
>NZ_JBMFSR010000077.1:0-2942 GCF_049967455.1 Caldisericum sp.
CGGCTTCGGAATGACTGCTTTTTGGTCATCTCGAACGAATGTGAGAGATCTCCGACTTTTTAGGGGGAGTTAGAGGGGGAGAATTTCAAATCCCCCTCTAAATAAGGTATTCCTAGTGGTTTTGCCAATTCGGAATATAACTCGTGCACTATCAGCAAATATGATATTATTAGGAATAGGGGTTGGAAATTTCTTTACTACTGGAAATTCAATATAAACATAGTCTTTATTCTGGATTAAAGCTACATCCGGAGTAAACCGTATTATACAGTTTGCTTGCACCTCTGCAAGAAGTGGATTTACATTAACAAATAGATACTGCACTGACTATATTAATATTTCCATATCCAGCTGGTTCACCTTGAGTGTTTGTGCTTACATAGATTGTTTATGTTTCACCTGTTGTAGGATTTGTAATTTTAGCTTCCGAAGAGATTGATATATAAGCGGGACCTCACAAAACCGCCCCTGTTTTGATGATACTATAGTTAAGACATTTTGATGCAGAAACTGACGATGGATTTGCAAACTGTACCTGCACATAAGCATTATTCCATACACCTTGTGTAGGAGTGTATACTTGAGGAAACACAATACCTCCTTTCAATTTAAACTAATAGTCTTTCTTATATTCCTTCACATATTAGATACCAAAACTCACAAAAAAGTTCCGTCGATTTTTTGGATTTTTGAAAATTCTTTTGATAGTGCTAAATATTTTTTGACTTCGTCATCGCTTAATTGGGAAAATTCATCATAATATTGTGATACTGCAAAGAAATACTTATCTATATGTAATGCAATTACCTTTGAAATCTCGCTTAATTTAAGATAACCCTCATAAGATGAAACAGGTACAGCAACATAAATTTCCTTGGGCTTGTGCTTAAGAATACTTTTAACCCCAACAAACAGTGTTTCCCCAGTTGCAATGCCATCATCCACTATAAGCACAATTTTATCCTTTATACTGCTAAAATCAAAACTTACGCCGTAACCGTCTTTCCTTTTTTTAAGAAGATCAACAGTCTTTCTTATAATCTCTTCTAAATATTCACCTGGTTCAGACTTACCATACTCATTTATTATGTATTCTCCATCAATAGAAACTGCCCCAATTGCAAACTCCTCATTTATGGAAGATGGAATTTTGTGCGAAAATAAAGGGATTATTTCTTTTTTAAACTGTTTTGCAATAGGAAATGCAACTTCAACTCCACCTCTTGGGCATGCAAAAAGAAAATCAAATACTACCCCATTTTCAGAAATTAAATTTGCTAATCTTTCTCCTGCATCAAGCCTGTTTTTAAACATATCTTATCAAAAAAGCCCCAAACGGGGCTCATCTTAAACTATTTTTTCTCCTCATTCTTTGGAGGCTCTGTTATAATTGGTTGTGCTTTTTTTGTTGCGACCTTTCCTTCAACAGAGGCACCTTCTTCTATAGAAACTTTCTCTGCTGTTATATCTCCAATGACGACTGCATGCTCCAAAACTTCAACGCTTTCTTTTCCAATAATATTTCCTTCAACATGTCCTATCACAATGACCTTTCTTCCCTGAATATCACCTTTTACTTTGCCACTTTCTGCAATCGTAATTTCTCCGTTTCCTGATATATTCCCTTCAATTAACCCTTCTACACGCATTACTCCTTCACACTTAACATCACCTTTTATTGCAAGGTCTTTTGCAATTACCGTTTGTGTTGTTGAAACTGCTTCCTTTTGCTCTTCTCTTCTTCCGAATGCCATTATAAAACCTCCTTACTCAAGATATTTAAGTGGATTAATGGCTTCGCCCCAGACTCTTATTTCAAAATGTAAGTGTGGTCCAGTGCATAAGCCTGTGCAACCTTCATATCCTATAACCTCACCCTTTTTAACCTTATCTCCAACTTTCACCGCTATGTCTGAAAGATGCCCATAAACTGTTTCAATGCCATCTCTATGATAAATAATAATCATTTTCCCGTATCCACCAGAATTCCAGCCTGCAAATTCAACCTCACCATCTGCTGCGGCACGAATTGGTGCTCCATAATAACTTGCTATATCAATTCCTTTATGGAATTCCCAGCCACCACCAAATGGGTTTACGCGCCAGCCAAATCCTGAAGTTATCATTCCCTGTAGTGGCCAGTAATCAGGAGTCTGTGCTTTCATAAGGTTAAACTTATAAGCTGTTTCTTGAAGCATGGTAAGTGTTTGCTCTGTTTGGACTGCCTGCTTTGAAGTATCTGCAAGCTCAGTTCTAACCTCTGCATAGGTCTTAGGAAGTTCTGTATAAGATTGTATTTGAGGTTTTGATGAAGGACGTGCAAGGATTGACTCCAAGCTTACAGTCTCTCCACCAAGTTTTAGGGCAGATCGTACATCCTTCTCAAGCTTTCCTAAGGAAAGGACATACTGCTTCAAAGCTTCCACATCTGCCTTCGTTTTCGCAAGTTCATCCTGCAAAGACTGTAAGTTCTTAACATCTTCTGTACTCAAAGAACTTGCATAAACATAAGGTGCTTTTGCATTTGCAAGAAGCTCCCGATAGGAAGCAGCGAAGGAAACTGAAAAAGTAATAATGAGGGCAATTGAAAAAAGAATCGTGTAAATTCTCAATGGTGTTAGGACAATTCTTACAGTTTTACCTTGATAGTGAGGTACAATTATCAGGGTAAAACCGCCTTGCTTCTTTATTTTTTTCTTATTAATTTCATGCCTATGCTTCCACAGGTCCACATTCTCACCTTCTTTCAAAAAAATTCAAAAACCAACCCCTCACACTCAATACCTATAATATGCAAAAACAAAAAATTTCAAAATGCAAGAGGAAGGGCTTTTCAAAGCCCTTCCCATTTAAATCTCAAGTTTCTATGGCTTTGGATAAACAATACTTACTGCTTTTAGTGTTCCATCCCATTTAACATCTGCGCCAAAATTTTCAGATAT
>NZ_JBMFSR010000078.1:0-2925 GCF_049967455.1 Caldisericum sp.
ATTCATATCTTTGATTCATTAAAATTGCAAAACGGAGAAAAAGATGTATAAATATGTGATTGAAGTAAATAATCTCAAGAAAGTCTATAGAAGGCAGGTTAAAGAAGCAGGTTTAGTTGCAAGCATAAAAAGCATTTTTAAACCGAAGTATGAAGAGGTTGAGGCTCTAAGAGGTATTTCTTTCAATGTCCAAAGTGGCGAAATTGTTGGTTATATTGGCCCAAATGGTGCAGGAAAAACAACAACTTTAAAAATACTTGCAGGTGTTCTTTTTCCAACAGATGGTGAAGTTAGAGTCCTTGATGAAAATCCCTATAAAAGAACAAAACAATTTCTGAATAAAATTAGTTTTATCATGGCTTCTAGGGGCTTCCTTGAGGAAGTTGCATGGGACATTCCTGTCTCTGATGGTTTTTACTTTGTTAAGGAGATTTACAATATACCTTTTGACGAATATAGAAAACGAGTTAATACTCTTGTCTCAATGATGAACATTGAAGCGATTTTAAATACTCCTGTGAGGAAACTCTCTCATGGTCAGAGAAAAAAGGCTGAGTTAGTTGCAAATTTACTTTGGGAGCCTCGTTTGATTCTACTTGATGAACCTACTCTTGGACTTGATATTTTTTCTCAAAATGAGCTACACAATTTCCTAAGGAACTATGTAAAGGATCATAGTGCAACAATTATTCTGACAAGCCATTCTATGAAAGATATAGAGAGATGTGCAACAAGGGTAATAATGATTGATAAGGGGATTAAACTTTACGATGGGAACATAGAGGGACTTAAAAAGAGAATCTGTAATCGTAAATATATAAAAGTGTGCATAGAAGATGAGTTTGATAATAAATTAGATAAGCAAATACAACAAATAGATGGCGTAAGTATTATTTCAAAAGAAGAAAATTGCTTAACAATTAGTGTTGAAGAAACCATTGCGAAGGACATAGCAAAGAGGATCTTAAACCAATTTGCTGTCACCGATATTACAATTACTGAACCAACTCTCGAAGATTTGGTTTTCGAAATTTACAGTAAGGAGAATAACAATGTTTAGGGTATATTTAGAAGGAGCAGAGTGTGAAATCAAAAGAAGCATTCAATACAAAGTAAATGCGCTATTTTATCTATCTGTAGTGCTCATTCCACCGTTAGCACTTTTTTTTCTTTGGAAAAGCATACTTTCAAATGGTGGTAACATAGGAAGCTATGACCTTTCCGCAATGGTAACATACTTTATTGTTACACAATTCTTTGTTATGAACACACCGTATTCTGCTTGGATTGAAATTGGAGAAAGTATTAAGGATGGAACTTTTAGTCTTTGGCTTACAAAACCAATTAATCATTATCTTCTTTATCTGTTTAGGCTCATTGGTGCATGGGTTTTACAATGGATTTTTGGGATCTTGGGTGTTATAGCTATTTCTTTCATACTAAAAGGTTATGTTGTTATTCAAAAAGAAACATGGAGATATATTATGAGTGTACTGTTCTGGTTTGGAGGAATTGTAATTGGCTTTAGTTATGGTTATATCCTTAACCTGTTGAGTTTCTGGTTTGAAAGGAGTACATATGTGATTTACTTCTCTGAGGGAATTGTTGCTCTGGTTTCAGGTATGTTAATTCCACTTGATCTATTACCTGTAAAGAGGGTTTGGCTCTTCCTGCCATTTCGCTTCTGCGGTTATATTCCAGCACAAATATTTTTAGGAAAACTAACAATTAAAGAAATTAGTTTCGAATTTTTTTCAATGATTCTTTGGGTATTTGTATTTATCATCTTATCTGATTTTATTTTTAAAAGAGGATGTAAAAAGTTTGTAGCATCGGGGGGATAATATGCTGAAATTCCTGCGGGCGCTTTTTAAATTACGACTTAAATTAGATTTAGCATTCAGAATAGATATAGTTTTTAATTTTCTTAATCAATTAGTTTATTTTATAGGAGTATTGCTTCTTTTCAAGGCAATCTATCTAAACGTGAATTCAATCGGAGGATGGGATATAGGAGATATGTATATCTTGCTTGGAACCTATTTTATTCTTGCTGAATTGTACAGTACGACATTCAGAGGCGGTCTTTTAAATCTGCCAGAAACTGTTAAGGAAGGAAACCTTGAGGTTTACCTTTTAAAACCTGTAAATACAATCATATTTCTTTTGTTACAAAAAGTGAATGTTGGGAGAATTTGGAGGATTCTTCCTGGATTGATATTGTTAACTTATGGACTAAAGATAGATTCAATTCATATTGGTCTAAATCTATTGCTTTATACAATTTCGTTTGTTTTTTCGCTTTTGATTTATACTCTTCAAGCTTTTTGCGTTAGTCTACTTTCCTTTTGGTTTTACGAGGTAAATAACCTATTCTACATTTACGATGATCTAATAGAATTTGCAAAGTATCCTGACTCCGTTTATTCAGGCTTTATTAGAAAGATTTTCCTTTCTGTGATACCAGTAATTGTATTTTCAAGTTTTCCTGCAAGAATTCTTACTGGCTCCTTAGACTTAAAAGAAAGCTTTGTATTTCAAATTATTTTGTTACTTGTGTTTCTTCTTACTTCATTAACTCTTTGGGAAACCGGGCTTAAGAAATATCAAGGAAGAGGATAAGTTTTAGAAAATTATGTCATTAATAGTATCAATTAAAGTTGGTAAAAACATCATCATAGCAGCAGACACAAGAGTCCATTTTCCAAAAACTGGTTATTATTCAGACAATGCAAAAAAGATTTTTATCTTTGAAGGGAAAATTGCTATAGGTTGGATTGGAGATCAAGATTTTTCGCTTAAAACTATAGAAAATTTCAAAAAAATAATTTCTAAAGAGAATTTTTCTTCTTTAAATAAATTTATGTTAACCTTTCAGCAGGTCGCAGTTACTACTTACAAGGATTTTTTTCTCTTAACTGGGCA
>NZ_JBMFSR010000079.1:0-2910 GCF_049967455.1 Caldisericum sp.
CCCCTGAAACAGGGGAGATTCCTCAGTCGCTTTCGCTCCTTCGGAATGACAAATGAAAATTCCCTTCGGAATGACAAACGGAAATAACCTTCGGAATGACGCAACCAGTCATTTCGACGAACGTAGTGAGGAGAAATCTCCTCCTTTGGGAAAGTTGGAAGGGGGATGTGCCCTCTTCCAATGATTGTCATCTCGAACGAATGTGAGAGATCTCCGACTTTATATTTTTAAACTGTGTGTAAAATTTGCTCATTAAAAATGCTATAAATTCTTACCTTCTATCTTAACTCTCTTCAGTTTTCAAGGTGCTTCTTGCAAGTTTTTCTTGCAAGGGAAGGACAGCCTCAAAATTTTTTACAGCCTTCCATTTACTATATGCAAAAACCGTGCCAAACTGATATATGGGATTCCACATAACATCCATTAAATATCGTTATTATCTTGCATATTTAGAATTTTGGATATACTAAATATGTTCAAAAACACCTTAAAACCCTGCCGATTTTTACCCAGTTTTTGTGTAAAAATTACACTCTCAGTGTAAAAATTACACACTCTACTGATTATTCTCAGATTGGAGAAGTCGTAAAAATTCCTTAAAAACCTCTCCCCTTGTTAGATAACCTTTCTTTGAAAGAAGCGGTGAATTTCTTTTACCGTGGATTGAAAAAATGATTCTGTATTTTTCTATTTGAGGTATATCTTTGCCATTTTCGAATTCGCTTTCATCTAAGCCAAGCATACCATAAAGAATATTAAAGAAGTCTTCCGAAGTTATCCTTGCGTTTATATCGATACCTTCCGGTATTTGGAATCCATAAGTTCGGAGGACAACAACAGAATTAAACAGGTAATGCCCTGCTTTTACGCCTGGGTAAATTTCTTTGCCTGTTATTTTGTAATAACTTCTGATAAAAAAATCTTTTGCTTTATAAAAAGAGCTAATAAAAAAGTTATAAACTCTATTTACAAATCTGTCAAAATTATTTTGCTCTGCCATAAATTGGTATTCTTTAGGGATTTGATTTAGCCTTATATAGCGAGCAACAAGCACAATAAGTTCTCCTTGCTTCATAAAAAGCTCTTCATGGAGTTTACCATCTGCAAACCCTATTACATACCCCATGCTTTTAAGTTTCTCACCTGGAGTTTCAGCCAATGCAACATTGGGTAAACTTCCAAAAACAATTAAAAATAGCACAAAAATTATAATTATTTTCTTTGTAAGTAATTTTTTCATCAAGTATATTATATACTTTTCCTTAAATTTGTGCTAAAATTCTCCTATGGAAAATATTTGCATAATTGTAAATCCTGTATCTTCAAATGGAAAAGGGCTCAAAGAGTTCAAATTGGTAGAAAACTTTATTAAAAGTTTAGAAAATCCACCTAAGATACTTTTTACAGAATATCCAAAGCACGCGATTGAACTTGCAAAGGATGCCTTCCATAGCGGATTTAATCGCATAATTAGTTTTGGAGGCGACGGCACGCATAATGAGGTGTTAAATGGAATCCTTATGGGTGCTGTGGAAAAATTCAACAAAAGAGTTTTTGAATTCAATCAAGATGAAGTTGACAAAATCCCACTGCTTGGAGTTGTTTCTATTGGCTCGGGCAATGATTTTAGAAAGACTCTTAAACTTCCAAAAGATGTTTTATCTGCACTTAAAATTGCGTTAACGGGGACAGGCAAACCAATTGATGTTGGACTCTTTGAATATGTAGATTTTTTAGGTAATCCTTCTCAAAGATTTTTCCTAAATATCCTAAGCGGAGGATTTTCAGGAGTTGTTACCAACAAGGCAAACAAAAGTAAGAAATCAATTTTTAGAGGTCTTACATATACGCTTTCGCTTATTTCAACGCTTCTTTTTATAACAATCCCGAAAGGAATCCTTAGACATGGAGAAAATGAACTTAACGGCAATTTTTTTGAATTTGATATTGCAAATGGAAAATATTTCGGTGGAGGAATGTGTGTCTCGCCTAAGGCAGAAGTTACAGACGGTCTTCTTAATGTGTCAGTCTTTAAAAACTACACAGGGCTTGAAGTCCTCTTTAAGATTAAAAAACTCTTTGATGGAACAATACTCACGGAGAAAAAACTCTACCACGACTTTGTAAAAGAGGTTTTCGTAAAAACGGATCCACCATCATTAATTGAGGCAGATGGCGAGGTTTTAGGATATACGCCTGTCAAGGCAAGGGTCATTGAGAAAATAATAAAAGTTGTTTATTAAACATTTCTTTGTAAGGGAATTTCAACATATAATAAAATATGGAAAAAGTTGAAACAAAATTAGTTAAGCGAATCGCACTTGTTGCACACGACAGGGAGAAAAAAGATCTCATTGAATGGGTTGAATTTAATTGGGGAACATTATCCCCTCATGAACTTATCTGTACAGGAACAACAGGAAAACTTGTAGAAGAAACGCTTATTAAGAAGGGGCTTACTCCAAAAATATTGAAACTAAAATCAGGACCACTTGGAGGAGATGCACAACTTGCCGCTCTCATTGCCGAAGGAAAAATTGATTACCTAATTTTTTTCTGGGACCCAATGGAACCACAACCCCACGATGTTGATGTAAAAGCACTTTTAAGGATTGCAACTCTTTACAACATTCCAACAGCAATGAACCGCTCAACCGCAGATTTCATAATCTCTTCAATCCTTTTTGGGACAAACTACACACCGAAATTAAAGGATTATAAATCTTACATTGAGCGAAAAATTGAAGATTTAGAGAAGTAAAAGGAGGAGATTTCTCAGTCGCTTACGCTCCTTCGAAATGACAATCATTGGAAGAGGGCACATCCCCCTTCCAACTTTCCCCTAAAAACAAAAAGAATAACTTTTCACTTTCATTTGTCATTCCGAAGCCAATTTTTCCTTGTCATTCC
>NZ_JBMFSR010000080.1:0-2778 GCF_049967455.1 Caldisericum sp.
AGAGGCTCAGTTACTGAAATGACCTTTATTCCCTTTTTCCTGAGGAGTAATTTGTATGTTATGGAGTCAAGCCTGTTTCTTGCGAATCTCGAGAAAGAATAAATAAGGATTGCGTCAAACGGTGGTGGAGTTTTCTTTGCGTCCTCAATCATATCCTGAAAAGCAGGCCTGTCAGTTGAAAGCGCAGACTTTGCCTCGTCAATATAGGTTTTATAAAGTGAATAACCGCTTCTTGCGAGGTATTCTTTACATATCTTTATCTGCGCTGGAATGCTTGTCCCGTTGTCAGCCTGTTTCTCACTGCTTACCCTTGCGTAAATTACCGCTCTCATGGCTCCTCCTTAAGTTGAAGAAATTCTTTTTAAAATTGCCCTATCAGTTGCGTTTTTAAGTTTCAATGCCAAATCAGAAAAGTTGCTAATTCTACTTTCCATAGTCAAAATATCATTAGATGTCCGAAATGCATGTTTTATTCTGTCGTGAAACGTGCGAAGTTCTTCAATTTCAGAGTCTGCAATCCCAATTAATGCAAATGCTTTTTGATCGAAAGGCTTACCCTTGATATCTTTTCCATCGGCATTTACTGCTTTTTCAAAGGCGTGGTAAAGAAACTCAAACCTTTGATAAATATTTGGAGAAATAAGTGCTAACTGATAATCATTAAGGGATTCTCTGATATTTTTTTCAAATAGGTTTCGAGGTTTTGGGATGGAATATTTCCAATCGAATAGCTTACCTAATACATCAAGTACTTTTGATTCGTCAACTTCGACTAATATATTCTTGAAATCAATTTTTACTGACTTGTAAGCTTTTGGTACAGGCTTCTGCTCAGTATCAACTCCTGTATCGACTGACGAGCTCAAAGAGTCCCAAAATAACGGAGAAAAAAGGATGTCGGGATTTGCAATAGAGAAAGCTATACCAAAAAGGAAACTACAGATGTACGCCGGATAAGCCAAGAGCTTGTTCAAGTATACATTGGATTCGACGCTAATCTCGAGTTTAACTCTTGCTCCTAATGTTGTTAAGCTCCATTCCGCCATTCTAATTGTATGGTGATTCTTTATGTTTAACCAAGCTATTCTTGATTCTGCTTTTGCACCTGCATCAACTGGGATAAGAGAAAGCTCTATAGTTAATTTTCCCATCCTCAATTATAATAATTCCTCTTGGATATTTAACACTATTTTAGAGGATATTTTATAATTTCGTCTCTTCCATTTGTGTATTTCCAATATCCAGCAACACAATATTCGTTGTAAGATTCAGGAAAATTCAAAGCAGTATCGTAGTTTTTAGCAAGTGTTATAATATCCCCTGGTGTGTTCTGCTTGTTATTAAAATAGAAAATAATTGTCACGCCACCTTGAGACCACATTTGACTTTTTGCGTGCTTTTCTATATCTTCCCAAACTTGAGAATCATCTTTAAAATTGCTTATATAGAAGGTCATTACTCTGACGGTTCCGCTCTCTTTATTTCCTTTTTCACCTGGAGCTGCTTTAAAGTATCCCATTTGCTCAAAATCAACACCTGAAGGGTACTTCGGAGCAGAGGTGCAACCTAATACAGCGATGAAACAAAGAGTCAATGTTACTAAAGCAATTTTTTTCATGTATCAGCCTCCTTTATATATTTTATACATTGACAATGTTTTCTAAAAAATCCTACCATGAACAATCTTCAATCAAGCATATTAGCTAGGAAGATTCAATTTCTTTTGCTTTTTCCTCAATGTACTTAGAAAGAAGAGTTGAGATTAACTTTTCAGCTTCGAAAATTGCGATTATTCTTTTTGGTTTCTTATAATTCTTTGCTTTGATTGTGGTTGTAGAGTGAATTTGAATATTACATGCAGTAAAGTAGAGGTTATCTGCTGTTTCCTCGCCTATAATGTCTTCTATAAAAGAAAGTCCAGTCCTGTAAGTTGTACTTCTAAAATAATTATCATCTCTTATTGTTTCATATATTTTTCTGATTGTAGTCCATTTAGCAAGCTCGATGTCTTTCCCATATTTAGACTCTGCTTCTATTATGTCTTTTGTTGGGGTTTCATCTGAAAATTTGAAAGAGAAGGTTAAGAGGTTTTCCAGTGAAGGCTTCAAATACTCCGCAACATTTTTCAAAGATTCGCTGTCGCTATGTGTTTTAAGATAGCTTATAATGCTTTCAATAGTAGATAACCCACCTAAAATTTGTCCATCTTTTGAGGTTTGTGTCAAATCGAGAGATCCTACGGCACTATCATGTACCACATTTTGAATTTCAAGAACAATGTCTCCAACTGGCGCTCTGCATGAGAAATTCCCTTCCGAGTCGTAAACATATTTGAACTTTCCGTCCTCGTAAGAAATTGCAACAACTTTCAACAACTCAATCGCTCTTTCAGTCTTAAAGTTGAAAACCACAGGTAGAAATGTGAGAAATGTTTTTACACTTGATGAAACTTTTTTTGGGTCGCTTAAATTCTCAAAAACAGAGCCCTCGAGGTAATAATTTTCACCATCTTTGTAAATTTTTGGGTCAAAATGCAAAGTGCTAAATGCATTATACAAATCCTCAAGATACATTTCGTCTCCTTCAATTTGTATTTTCCAGCTCATATCTCCTCCTTTTTTTCTCGCTCAGCAGCCCGAGCCCTTACTTCTTCTTTCTTTCCTTTTATTCTCCATCTCTTCCCCCCCCTCACACGTTCTTTATTATAGTTTTCACTCTCAAAAGCCTCACGTCCATATCGGGAGTGAGGTAAATCTTTTCGTATTTGTCGTTTGCAGG
>NZ_JBMFSR010000081.1:0-2608 GCF_049967455.1 Caldisericum sp.
TGAGATGTTTCCTTAAAGCGATAATCCATTTTTACAAAAGAGAATCGCCAGTCGTCTTCATCAGGAGAGACAAAGGCAACAAGTGCTGCGTCTTTTAATTTTCCGCCTCTACTTCCTTTCAAATACCAGGCAATAAAATTCCTTTGTGCTGTCCTTGCCCGTTCAAGAGATGTTTGTCTTTTTAATCTGACAATTAATAAGTCAACCTCTTTATCATCGCAGGAGTACTTACCAATCCTTTCCAATAATTTTATATACGGCTCAAAAGCATCGGGAATGTAATTGCCTTGGTAAATAAAGGTTTTGTCTTCAAAAGTTTTGAGAAGGTTTTTCAGAAAAAGAGTGAAATTCCCTTTATCAAAAGGGTTTTCAAAGGTTTTAATTATCAGATTTTTTGCTTGTTCTACAATCATTCTCTTTTCTTCTTCACAGATAAATTACCTCCTTTAAAATATGCCTACCTATGTGAGGTTTTAGCACTTTTTTCGTAAGGAGGTCAACATTAACACCAAGTACATCACTTAAAATATTTTCTAAATGCACAAATTCAGGTAACCCTATCTCCGCACTTTCTTCAAATTCAACAAGTATGTCAAGATCGCTTTTTTTCTTTTGTTCTCCTCTCACATAAGAACCAAAAATTCCAATTTCCTTTATCCCGTATTTTTCTTTAAGCTGTGGCTTTATCTCTTTCAATTTTTCTTTGATGTCTTCAAGCTTTTTCATTTTCTGCCTCCGATAAATAAAGTGACAATATGACTTCCCTCTTACCTTCTGTTGAAGCTGCTGGCTGAATATAATGGCCTTCAAGAAAAGCACGTGAGATTTTCATTTGTAGCGTGCCAATGACCTTCAAGGGATTTTGAATTTCCTGCTTCAGGTCATTTAACGCCTTAAGTGTTTTCTTTATTGTCTGCTTAGGTAGAGAACCAGCATCAAGCTGGTATATCACTTTTTTGAGGTAGTCTTCCTGGTCTTCAGTCAATTGTTTGGTATTATTTAGCGTTGCTTTCAGAATTTTGCGGAGTTTATCCTCACTGCTTGTTCCACCTTTTCGCCTGCTCCGTATTCCTTCATCAAACGTAGCATCAAGGAAGGCTTCTTTATTCTTTCTGAGGAGTTCATGGTAGTTATCGATAGGTAATTTTGCCCTGCTATCTTCAGAAGAACTTTCCAAAATTTTTGCAGCAGTCAGGAAATCTTGTTCGACGGTTGTTGTTTTGTCTGACAAAAAGAATTTCATCAACTTACCTCTCCTGAAGAACGTAAGAAGGGAGTCCGGCCTGGTCAGGTTGTGAGGAGTACCTGAAAATGCTTTTGAGGAGCGCGCTTTCTTAGGAAGCCTTTTTATACGTTCAAATAGATCTGGGTTATTATGACGGATATCCTCGATAATTCGTAAATACCTGAGTTCACTTTCCTCTTCTTCATCATCTGTAAGAGTTTCCTTCGAGAGAAGTCTATCAAAAAGTTCATGAGAAGATACCGGTTCATTTTCGGTAAGTATTGCAGAATCGCCTCCCAGTAATGTCAAAAATGCCTCTATTTTTGAACGGGCAATTTTCGTCAGCTCAATTTCTGAGTCTGCCTGGGTTGTGGGGAAAAAGTTAAATACATGTATTTTATTAAAAACTGTATCAATACGATTTATTCTTCCCACTCTCTGCATTAATCTTGTTGGATTCCATGGTATGTCGTAGTTTATTACTATGTTCGATCGATGGAGGTTCACACCTTCGGATAGTACGTCAGTTGAAACAAGGATTCTGTAGTCATCTTTCTTATTCCTTGCTCTCGGATCAAAATTTTCTATTACCTTATCTCTCTCAGTCTCGGAAGTATTGCCGTGAAATACCAATGCTACTTCACTTCCGAACGATTCATTAATTTTCCTTCCCAGATACTCCGCAGTTTCTTTTGACTCTGTAAAGATGATTATCTTATTCTTTTTTAGAATAGAATTGTTTTTCAGTTGCTCCAGCAGGGTTTCCAGTTTGGGATCCCTTTTTACGTTCTCCCACAGAGATTTTATTTTTTTTAAAATTTCATAGTCTTTCTTGAGAATTGTTTCAAACTCTGGTTTAAAGTGCTGGGCTGAGTACTTTTCTGCTTTTCCTTCATTGATAAGTTTTTGAATTGCTTCATCGTCATCTTCCTCAAGAAGCTCAAATATTTTATTGATATACTTTTTGCTCACATAAACACTACCATTTTTATATTCTTTAATGAACATTTCGTAGGAATTGATGAACCTATCAATGCTATTCCGAAAGGCATTGAAACTACTTTCGAGGCGTTTCACAAGGAGGACTTTCATAAACCCTCCCAGATTTTTTTGAGATTGTTCCAGAAACGCTGTGATCGTTTCCTTCAGGTGAAGGAGAGGGGTATATCTGGCGTATTGAAATTCTTGCGTTATCAATTGAATTGTTTCCATGAAGATACTGTCTTCATCATCATTAAGTTGGTAGTAAAACGGCTTCGGGTCATCTATTTCAGGAAACTCGATATTGTTGCTCTTCAGATCTCTTTCAAAGTATTTTTTTATTTCCGTTCTTGTCCTTCGCACCATGATGTACTTTAAAACTTTATCTCTAATCTCTTTTGC
>NZ_JBMFSR010000082.1:0-2536 GCF_049967455.1 Caldisericum sp.
ATAGCACCAGTCGCTATAGCCTCTTCGCCAATGTACAGGTGAATGAATCCTGGAAGTTTTGCCTCCAGGAATAGCTCTTCTGCTTTGAGCTCAAAATTCCTGATTCTCACCATCGTCCTGTAAAAACCTGTCAACAGTTCCTTCTCATATTGCATTTCTTACCCCCTTCTTGGTATTGGCAATATTCTGAGTGTTGTACTTCTCTATAATTTTATACACTGGATTATCTGAAATCCATTTCAAGTAAACCTGCTTTTTTGACTCTCTCAACTTTCATATCACTTAGCAGAAACGACATTTCAATAAATGTAACAACAATGCAATCAAAAAGATGCCCACCTAGAACTCTCTTATCGTTATCTCCAAGGTATACATGGAAATGCAATGGCAACTTCTCACCCTTGATAATAAAACCGCTTAATCCGAGAAGTTCAAGAGGTTTCTCAATAATTTCTCTTTCATATTTTACCTTGCTATTCTCGTAGATACCGTATCCTAGGTCAATATTCTTTACCATTCCAAGCGCTGTTTGAACAATACCGACATTTTCCATTTCCTGCATTGAGAGAATGGTTAAAAGATCTTCAGAGAATGATTCTCCTTTTTCCATTACTACAAAAAGAATGTCTCGACTGAATTTTGTTTTCATTGCTCTTGCCCATTATATGTGTGCAAATATCGTGCCAAGAAAAGTAAAATTGCTTTAGTATAGTTTTTTCGACGGGAATGTAAATCAAGGACAATTCGTTTATGTTAACAAAATTTACATTTGTGTAAAAATATGTAAATCAGTTTTACAGTCGATGTGCTAAGAAAATTGCAGAAAAATCTATGAAAGGACTATGACCTGCAAAAGATTAACATAGGATCTAGTTGACCTTGTTTATTTTATAGAGTCTGATTAGTTTGTATAAAGTTGGCCTAGATATACCAAGCTGCTTTGCAGTATAGGAAATGTTAAAGTTGTATTTAGAAAGAACACTCTTAACATAATCACTTTTAAGCTTATCTAAATCCTCCTGCTGAGACTCTCCTTTTCCAATGTTCTTAAGGACGAGATGGGGAATGTGTTCCTGCATTAGCACTTCGCTATCTGCAATATTCACTGCTCTCTCTATTATGTTTTGCAACTCCCTGACATTCCCAGGAAAATTATAGTCTAGTAACGAATCCATAAAACTCCTATCGTAACCTGAAATATTTTTGCCAAGTTCTTTTTTGAACTTTTCCAAGAAACGAGTGACAAGCAGCGGAATATCGACTTTTCTTTCTCTAAGTGGCGGAATCGGAATTTGTATTACATTCAGTCTGTAGAAGAGGTCTTCTCTAAATGCGCCTGACTCGACAAGAGATTCAAGATTCTTATTTGAGGCGGATATTATTCTCACATCAACCTTTATTGACTTTGTGCCTCCAATCCTTGTAATAACCCTATCTTCGAGAACTCTCAAGAGCTTCACCTGGATTGCAGGAGGTAATTCCTCAATTTCATCTAAGAAAAGTGTACCGCCATTGGCAAGTTCAAATTTTCCTGGTCGCCCATTTTTGTCAGCATCAGTGAAAGAACCTGGCTCATAGCCAAAAAATTCACTTTCGGCAATGTCTCTTGGTATTGCTCCGCAATTCAGAGCTACAAAAGGTCCGGATGATCGCACGCTCTCTAGATGGATAGCCTGCGCAAACATTTCTTTCCCAGTACCAGTTTCTCCTGTTAGAAGAACAGTTGAGTTTGAATGCGACGCTAGCCTTGCCAATCTTATTGCTTCCCTTATTTTGGGATCGTTCCCAATAATATCTTCGAAGGAGAAGCGTGCTTCGGCGCCAATGTAAGATACTACAAATTTTCTTACCCTTTCAATTTCTCTAAAGAAATCAATAACACCAGCGAAATTACCTTCAGCGTCCTTCAGAACTACAGCACTTTTTATAAAGTGAAGTGTTCCTCTTGAGGGACTTTCGATTATAAATTCTTTGTCGACGTATCCTTTTTTAGTTTTAAATACATTCAGTATAACAGGCGTAAAATCGACAATTTCACTTACGTTTTTGTTAACTGCAGTATCCTTATTTACTCTAAGAATTGATGCACCAGCACTGTTTATATAAAGTACCTTTGCATTTTTATCTAGAACAAGAACCCCGTCCTTATTCCCTTCAGCAATAGCCTCTATATTTTTCTTTGAGAAATCAATTTCACTAATTAATTCCTTAAGGTTTACTTCATTCTGAACAGCACTTGCAATCAGCGAAGTAGTTTCCAATGCGAATTGTGGGTAGTTTATACTTAGTGCGGATACGCTTATAATGCCTACAAGGTCTCCTTTTTTGTCGAGCAATGGGGAGGCAGCGCAGGACCAATTTTTAAAAATAGGATCAGAATGATTGGCTCCCTGCACTTCAGAATTTTCGCATTTTTGGAGAGCTATACCTATAGCTGTTTTGCCGAAAGCTTTGCCAATTATCATGCCTTCGCTTATTACTGGGTCTTTGCTTACCCCTTTTGTAAGAAGCACGACCCCATCCTTGTCAACAAATG
>NZ_JBMFSR010000083.1:0-2488 GCF_049967455.1 Caldisericum sp.
CCTTTAAAATTGTAGTCCCTCTTTCAAACTGGTAACTTTTGCCATCAATTTTGACGTTAACTAATTCACTCATCTATGACGTCCTCCTTTTTTATTTTTCCTTTGCTTAATCCTGAAAAAACCTCAACTTGTTCAATTTGCCCTAATTTACCCGTTAAAGAACCAATTTCATCTGTAGTTGCATCAATAATTAAAGATATTATGCTAATTTCTTCCTTTTCGTGCGCTAGTCCCATCCTTCCTATAATAACATCTCCAAACTCACTAAGTATTTCGTTCACTTTAGGTGCGTTCGATTTTCTATCCTTCAAAATAACGACTATGAACCCTAGTCTCTTCATTTTAAGATATCCTCAGGAAGCAATTTAGTTTTCATTACCACAAATGCTATTAACCCCCCAATAAGTGCAGTAATCAATTGGGGAATTGACATCATTTGAACGAGTGGTGGTGGCGCTTTTACCAACTGTCTAACTGCAAACGACAACCAAAGAAACTTCAACAATGAACCAGCAGCTATTCCAACAATCATCCCAGCAGTTCTATATCGCCCCAATGTACCAAAGCCCAGCACATATATAGCATTACCAATCATAATAAAGGGAGCCATATAAGCAAAAGGCATTTGCCCTGCTATAAGAGCAATCCACGGAGTAAGACACCCGATGGTAACACCACCGGCTATTCCAAGAACATAGCATGCAATTAAGAGAACGAAATTAACAACGCTTCCAGTAATTAGTTGAGGAAAACGGAGCATTGGGAAAATAGCTGCAAGTGCTAATAAGACAGCTCCGTAAGTGATAAATTTAGTTCTTTTGTTCATTTTTTCTCCTTCACTGAAAATTCTTATCTAAAAAGCCTGGATTCCCATCCAGGCTAATAATTCTAGTTTAGAATCCTTAGCCTCAGAAAACAACCCTCAGCCTGAGATTACGCTTTTAGTTTAAAAACTATTTCAATGCCCTTTCTACTCGACTCCTTTCCAAAGTGATTTTTCCTCGTACTTGGTATGCAAAAGATGATGTGCTTTTTCACTTCCAGGCTTCTCAAGAAAATCTTCATAGATAACTTTTATTGAAGGGTTTTCATGTGATTTTCTAATTTGCCTTTCAGAATCATCCTTATACAATGCATCTATCCTTTTAAGTCTTATTTCATCGTTTGTCGGAATTGGCTGTCCACCACCTCCGATACATCCACCTGGGCAAGCCATAACTTCAATGAAATGAACTTCTTCTTCACCTTTCTTAATCTTTTCGAGGAGTTCGCTTGCATTGCCAAGAGTATGAGCTACAGCAACTCTCACATTTAAATCATTAATTTTAACTTCTGCAATCTTCACTCCCTCAAGTCCTCTCAAAGGCATAAAATCAAGCGAATCAAGTCTTTCGCCAGTAATCATATCGTATGCTGTCCTAAGTGCTGCTTCCATGACTCCTCCTGTTGCTCCAAAAATTGTTGCGGCTCCCGAATATTCGCCAAGAGGAGAGTCATTGTCAGAATCTTCCAAATTTACAAAATCAATTCCAGCTTGTTTAACCATTCGTCCAAGCTCTCTTGTGGTGAGCACGGCGTCAACATCCTTAACTCCACTCGCATTAATATTAGCTCTGTCTTTTTCATACTTTTTGGCTGTGCAAGGCATTATCGAAACATGGAATATTTTTTCCTTTGGAATGCCTGCCCTTTCGGCAAAATAGGTTTTTATAAGAGCGCCCATCATCTGCTGAGGAGATTTGCAGCTTGACACGTTGGGTATGAATTCAGGATAGTATTCTTCAAGGTACTTTATCCAACCTGGACAACAAGAAGTCGTCATAGGCAGGATGCCTTTATTCTTAATTCTTTCAATAAGTTCATTTGCTTCTTCAACTATTGTAAGGTCAGCTGTGAAGTTTGTATCGAATACTTTCTTAAAACCAAGCATCCTAAGAGCCGTTGCAACTTTTCCCCTAACAAAAGTCCCTGCAGGTAAATCAAAAAGTTCCCCAAAAGAAGCTCTAATAGCAGGTGCGGTTGAAACAACTACATATTTATCGGGATCCGAAAGAGCGTTCCAAACTTCTTCGGTATCGTCTCTTTCTGTAAGAGCTCCTGTCGGACAGTTCATTATACACTGACCGCAATTTACACATGGGGAATCAACAAGTAAAACATTAAAAGGGGCACCAACAAAAGTCTTAATGCCTCTGTTTGCAACTGTCAAAGCATTTACGTTTTGAATATTTTCACATACTGAAACACACCTTCTACAGAGAATGCATTTTGAAGGATCTCTTATAATAGGACCTCCCGCATCTTTTTCATAAAAAGAAGGAATTGTCGGAAAAGGAACTTCTTTAACACCGAGTTTATTTGCAACACTTTGAAGCTCACAATTTCCATCCCTTATGCATGTCGGGCATGTCACATCATGGTGTGCAAGTGCAAGTTCAAGATTCATCTTCCTTGCTTCACGAACTATTGGAGTATTCGTACTTATTTC
>NZ_JBMFSR010000084.1:0-2446 GCF_049967455.1 Caldisericum sp.
TATTTCCTTGAGTTCTATCCTTTTTTCAAAGTCAATAATTCTCTTTTTACTATATTTTATAATCTCTCTCTTGTTAATACCTTTTAGTAATAATCTTTCACTTTAATCAAAAAATTCTTTTCCTCATATATTAGACTTCCAAACTCACAAAAAAGTTCCATAATTTTCAAAGAATTTTTAATATTCGTACGCATATATTTTTTCTTGCACACTTAACAATAGGTTGATTAATTATTTTTAGTCATGACGGTTTTACAAATTTTCAATACCCTCTAAAAATTTTTCTCCTCATATAGAATCCGCTGGGAAAGAATGCGGATTAGAAAGGATTAAAAACTCTCAAACTCCAAAAAGTTCCACATTTTTAAGGGATTTTTGTGCAAATTTAAGATCTCGTTATATGCCTTTTTAGAGTGCAGTAGTTTCACGGTTTTTAATTTTTTCTAGTTTAAGGCAGGGTTATTTTACATTCAACCTATCAATTAATTTTACAATTTTGTCTGAATAGTTTAACCATTCGTTAGTGGCATTAAATCCTTTTTAATAAATTTTCTCTCTCATCTGGCTCTGTGCCCATAGGAGCTCAAATACAGTGGCAAGTAGAGTATCTACCCACAATTCGCCTAATCAGAAGGATTTAAGGGGATAATTTTTACAGAACTTACTCATAAAAATTACATTACTCAAATTAGTTATTAATTATATGGTCTACTTACAGAATCACTCACGCTACCACTTCCATACCAAAGATAAGTATCGGGAGTTATTGTTGTGCCGCTCCATTCCCAGTCAACACTATCATTATATGTAGAAGAAGTATCAATGTTAGCACCTGTATAGTCTAGAGATCCAACTTTCATATAGTACAGGGTCTGACCATTTATAACATAGGTAATTAAAGCGCCAGTCCCAAGACTTGTTTTAGCAGGTTGAAATTTCCATCCTCCTGTCGCATAATAACCTACCTTGCTTATTAGTACTCTCCAATTTGTATTATTCACAACGTTAGGGCTTTCAACACCAAATTGGAAATGTTTAAAAGTGACAGGAATTTGGTTTACATAAACAGTAGATGTTCCAATAAGAAAATTAGTAGAAGAAAAGGCAGAGCTACTCCATGAATAAACTACTGGTGCATCATACTGAAGAGCTGAAAGGTTGGGATATGCATAGAGTTTATAAATAATATTCGAGCCACTCACGTCCATTCTCTCATAAAAAGCTGGATAAGAAACTGAGGCTATGTTGTTGCTTTGCCCAATTTGATAAGTGCCATCAATCTTCCACCACTGTGGAGCCCAATTAATGCTTCCTGTAGTGCTTCCATTATTGTATAATGCTACTCCGTTTTGGAAGACGCATCCTGTTTGTGTATTCCCCGTTCCAGTAGCTCCAGCTACACTTATAACTCCACCAAGCCACGTATTAGTTCCTATGAGTTGTGGATTTGTAGATTGATAACTAATTGAAGCAATGACTTTATTATTAGTTGCAAAGCTATTATTAAAGTAACCGCCTATGTAAGGCTGGTTTTGGCCGGCGAAGATGAGACTCGGAGATGCAAAAATTAAAACAAAGCAATACATGCTGCAAACAAAAATGCGTAAAACTTTGCTCATGTTCTCCTCCTCTAATTAAAATGTACAAATGCTAAAACTTGGAGCAAGTTCTGAGTCATTCGGTATCAAGACTACGTTTGTATCTTCACAAATTATTCCATAAGGATTTAAAGTAAAGGGCTGTACATCATTAGGAAAATCTTTAGGAATGCTTAAGGTCATTACAACAA
This sequence comes from Caldisericum sp., assembly GCF_049967455.1. Classification (NCBI taxonomy): domain Bacteria; kingdom Pseudomonadati; phylum Caldisericota; class Caldisericia; order Caldisericales; family Caldisericaceae; genus Caldisericum; species Caldisericum sp. The sequence goes on from NZ_JBMFSR010000084.1 coordinate 1,790, forward strand.
CGACAGTTTCCCCTGCCTTAATCGTAGCTGACTTTTTATTGAAACTAATGTAGTCATTAATATTTACTTTATCGGTTCCTTTGACATTTCCATTCTTATCTCTTATTGGGTAATAAACTTCGACTTGTCCACCTGACATATCTTTAGGATCAAACTTTACATGGGCTTCGGTTACCGTTGGATCATAACTTACAAACGTTAAAAGCAGTGGTATTGTAAGTTTTTCACCTTTTTTCAAAAGATAAACTCCCTTCTTTGGTTTTGGAAGAGAATAGTCCTTTAATGGAGAATCGGAAGGGAGGCTTATATCGATATAACCCTTAGTATTATACTCTTTTGCAATCTTTGGATCACGTAATTGGGATGTCAAGAGCATAGGCATTGCAAAAGAATGAGTGTCTACATATCTCATTACAAAGTAGGTTTTTATAGGTCTATAAAGTACTATTCCTGCAACAGCCAGAACAATTAACAAAATTGCAATGGTTTTTTTCTTCATTTTACCCTCCTACATTTAATTCTATCCTAATTCTCCTTTTCTTAAAATTTCTTTTTAAATTTGTTTTGCTTTCTTTTCGCTTTCTTTTTCCCTTTTTCACCTCCCAAATCCCGGAGCCTTGCCCTCGGTTTTTTGGTTTAAGGTACCCCCTCAATACC
>NZ_JBMFSR010000085.1:0-2199 GCF_049967455.1 Caldisericum sp.
ATTCTATCTCTATGCGATAACAGTTGGACTTAATCTTCTAAAACCTGTGACCTTTTTCAACAGGTTATTGCACTTTGAAAATAATTTTTCTACCTGTATGGGTAATCTTATTTGCATTCTCAATAAGCATCCTTCTAAATGTTGTATGATAGCTTTTCATGCAAATAATGCCTTTTTTACACCTCTTTTGTAATCCACACTCCTTTTCAGCGGATTCTGATATGAGTGAGAGATTCTATTACTGTGTCAGAATGGTTTATGGATATTCCACCTCCGAAGACAGCATCAATTAGATATTCATTTTGCCATAATCTAACAGGAGTGACTTGAAGAATCTCTTTGCACTGTGAAAGTTCAACATTCCTATGACGCCATTCTCTATTGTCTCTGTATACCCCCGCTATCGCTTAAAAAGCCGTCAAAATGTTTTAGATAAAGCGATATACAATCTCATAATGAAACAGAATAACTGCTTGAATGTTCTTTCAATTGGTATTCCTTTCCTGATTTTTCTGGTACTCCCGAAGTATTTCGTAACCTTGTGGTGTATCCCTATCTTTGAAAGATACTGTTCAAACAGTGCAAGACCTGCTTTGTCGGGAAATGAATCTGATGTTTTTTCAATACTATCTATCTATATTTCATACGAGTTCTTCCTGTTTGGATTTTTTCATTTTTGTTTGTCATATTTTCAACTCATTAAGATAGTGTGCTTCATCGCCCAGTAAGTGAAAGCACTATCTTTTTTATATGCTCAAATTATACATTAAATCTATGTTGTACCAAAGAAAATATATGATAAATTTGGAGGGTCGCTCAGGTTAGGATTAATCATTTCGTGTGCAGGCATTAAGCATTGGCTTGGTCATCCATTAATTTTTGATCAAGGATAGATAAAAGGTTGAGTTGCGCAATATGAACAATTTAGCTAAAGAAAAGATGTATAGCAAAATCCCGAAAAATGGAGATTTATAGCAAATGAAAACTACGATAGTACATAAGGGTTTCCATTCCCAATCAAGCAGAGGAAGTCGAAAGCCTTGGATTGCAAAAAGAGCGAATTCTGGAATATGTCAAGGCCCAAAACTGTAAATCGTTTAAAAATTTATTAAGATGCAAGGCTTTCAAGCGGTTTGACAAAGTGGCGAGCATTCCAAGAACTTTCAAAAGACGCACAGAATAAGCTTTTTGGTGTCGTTTTGGTCTATAAAATAGATAGGTTAAGTCTCTTCATTGTAGATTTTTAATACTCTTCAATTATTTGAAAACAAGGCATTGCCTTTGTGTCTATCACTCAGCAGTTTGATACTTCAACGACTACGGAAAGACTCGCAATGTCAATGATAGCAAGTTTAGAAGACTTCGAAAGGTCAATCGGAATCAAAAGGGAAAAGACAATTCCTTTTTATTCCGGATATTTAGCATAAAAGAGAATTCACATTAAAAAGAAGAGTTCAGAGTTAGAATGGAAATTCTATCCAGGAAAGCACGAGGCAATTATACCTTATGAAAAATGGAAGACAGACCAAGATATCAGGAAAAATAAAAAAGCCTCCGTAAGAAAAAAGTTTACCTCTTTATTCTCAAGATTAATCTACTGCGCTAAAGATAAAACATAATGTGACTTTCCAAATAAAACAAAATACTCCTTGCTATGTTTGCCTTCCTATTTATGAAGGAGATACATACTGTAACAGAAAATTAAAAGAAATTGATTTGGAAGAAAAACTTTTAAAGACTATCGAGATGAGATAAAAACAATTGAAAGAAAGATCACACGGGCAAAGAACTGGGGGAAAATGAAATTTTGTCTATATAACAAGCAAGAAAAATACCCGCACATGACAAAAGAAGAGAAAGCCTTATTTTGGTATATTTTAATTAAGCAAATTACAGTAAAGTCTCACTGAATCCAAACAGTTTGAACTTTTGATTTCTCTGCTTCAGAGTTTCGTTTAAAGCTACACCAGATATAAAAAGGGTAAAATATGGTGGAGATGAGGGGATTTGAACCCCTGACCCCATGGATGCAAACCATGTGCTCTACCGCTACCCCTCTTCCATACTTTAAATCAACTATTTCTAATAAGTTTCCATCGATTAAAACTAAATCGCCTGTCCCAAAGCCTTCAGGAACATATGAGCTAAAATCAAGTCTTTGTTCTATAAGTGCAATACCATTTTTAATAGAGTTTATCT
>NZ_JBMFSR010000086.1:0-1872 GCF_049967455.1 Caldisericum sp.
TAAAATCCAAAGAAACCCTTGAGATGAGAACAATCAAAGCAACAACTACTAAAGTTAAACAAACCAGCGTAATTACTGAAATAACCTGCATTTAAAGCGCCTCCTTTGGCTGAGTTCCTCTCAGTTTTTCAAAATACTTCTTTATTGCATCTGCCATTAGCTTCCTTCTTGCTTCAAGGAAGTTCTTGTAGTCCATTTCATAGAAGCGGCTCGGCAGACAATTATCCCTTAAAAATTTAGCTTTCTCTTCTTCTGTAAGATTAGAAGTCATTTTGTTCCAATATTCTTGAGGAGCAGTGTCTCTATAAAACAGAGGTAACCTTTTCCAACAAATTCTGCAATTTGCCATAAGGCACCTCAAAGTAAACCACCAGGAAGTTTTTCGTGGTAGTATTTTAGTATTATCTAAATAATCTTCTTATGAATCTCTCGTTGCGTATCGGCAATCATATTTTTTCGGAGCGTTTCTTTGACACCTGACCAGATTTAAGGACCTCAAGAACTAAAGGCGGTAAACCCATAAGCATAGTAGCCTCATTGACAAAGTTTCTGAAGTATGGCCACGTTTCAATCAGCAAACTACTTTTTGCAAATTTTTGGAAATGCTCGTCAGTCATTGCCACTTTAGATTCGTATGTGAGCACATAAGTAATTGAGATAGTAAGTCCAGGCTCTTTTTTATCTTTTTGAGTTGCTGAAAGGGAGTACGTAATGTATGTTTTAATCTTGTTCTCGTTTGCATTCTCAAATTTTGCCTCTTTCGTAATTTGTATCTTAGCTGGAGGTAAAAAATCTTCTTTTCTGTTTGAAGAAAACGCCAAAACATTTAAATCTTTTAAATGCAGATTATAAATAAACTCACTGTATGTATTGCTCATCTTTGTCATTCTCTTTCCCCCATTCGGTTGTGGTTACCGTTTCTTTTGGAGCGTAAGCTTGGTTTTGAACAGCGGGCTGTAATTTGTTGGCATTCTTTAGTAGATTTTCGATGTTCCTCAGGGAGTAATTTTCCGAGAGTAATGAAACAATATATTGATTCAGGCTTACTCCTTCTCTACGAGACTCTGAAACAAGTTTTTTATGGAGTGACACTGGAACTCGAACAAGAAACTTCCCGCTGTATTCCCTCAGTACGTCTGGAAGAGGAATTTCTAAACCTCTATCGATATTACTTTCAAGCCAGCCTTCCATTGCGTCTTTAATCATTTCTAATGCCTCTTCTAGCGTTTTTCCTTGACTCATACAACCAGGGAACTCTTCTACTTCAACAAAATAAGTGCCATCTTCTTCGGGAATTAGTTTTATAGCATATGGAAGTTTCATATACTTCTGGACTTCTTTCTCAAGGTATCTTTTTCTTGCTTTATCTTCTGTACTCCTCTTCAATAGTTTACTTCCTGCCATATTTTTCCTCCAAGTTCAACATTTCTATTATTTGCTTAAGTACATATCCTTTGACTTTTTCCTTAGGACTATGTACAGGTATTGTTATTGCATATTCACCAACTTTTACATATACATAATGCTTTGCTCTTCTTTCGCCACTCCACCCTTCATGCTCAAGTATTCTCTTTATATCTCTATAATCCATTTCGCATGGCGTAGGAACAGAAAGCAATTTCTCAATCAACTTTTCAATTTTCAATTATTTCCTCCATATTATACTATATTTAGTATCATTTTCAAAGATGAAAAATAATTTTAAATATTTCATAAATAGATAAAGTACTTTGTAGAAGAACTTGGAAATCTCTAACTTTTGAGACAAATTTTTGAAACAGGCTTAATTTCTGAGCTGCAACAACTATATCACACTTTTCTAAATTTTCCTTAATTTCTTCCATTATTTGATATAAATTTTCATTTGATTCA
>NZ_JBMFSR010000087.1:0-1736 GCF_049967455.1 Caldisericum sp.
TCTCATGTTGTTGTACTCTTTCTGCCTATCCCAGATCATAATATCCTTAAATTTATACCCAAGCTTTACCATAAGATTAGACAGGTCCGAATGGAATGGATAAAACATTCCACCCTTCCTTATGTCCATCACTATAACAACGCAATACCCTCCTTCCTTGAGAACAGAATGTACCTTGGAAAACACCGAGCCCAATTTTTCAAGGAATACGTCATAATCTGCAATATTGCCAAGGTCTTGGTCACTATCAGAATACCTAATATTATTTTTTCTATCAGCGCTTCTTTTTCTGTTAAGTACATCCCAATATGGCGGGGAAGTGACACAAAGGTCTATGCTCTTTTCCTTAACAAATTTCTCAAGCTCGAGCGAATTACCATGGTAAATATTCGATGACAGATCAGGGTTGGATAATCTCTCCAAGCTCAGCATCTTAACTCTTTTCTGAGCTTCTTTGTAAAATTTTTCTGAAAGTTCAATTCCGATAGAATTTCTACCTTCAATTATTGAAGCAACTATGGTGGAGCCAGACCCCGTAAATGGGTCAAGTACCCATGCACCTGGATTCGTGAATATTTTGATTATTCTTGAGGGTAGTTCAACGGGAAACGATGCGGGATTGGATTCTCCATTATCTATGCTTCCTTTTTTTATGTCCCTCCATATACTGAAAGAGTATTTTAGCCAATCTTTGCCAGTTAATGCGTTTATCTTCTGTTTCTTCATTTTAGATTCACCACACACTTTTATGAGATAGAGTTTTTTCCATAATATCCTCTATTATCCTGCGTTTGTCATCATTCATTCCATATAGTTTGTAAACAAACTTGTCAATTTCTTTGAGAGTCGATTTCACTTCGTCCGAATTGTTAGAACTTGGCTCTTTTCCCAGTGCGACTAATTTTGCGGTTTCCTCTATAGTTGGGTACCAGAGTAGTGGTAACTGTCTTAGGTAATAACTATCCATATGCATAGTAAGCCTTGAACCTGAGAATACGACTTGCGATAGGTAGAAGTTCATTAATTTAGAATTCAGCAGGGCATAAACATAAGCAAGTTTTCTTTCGTCGTTAATAATTATGTTAGTTACCGTTTCAGCAGTCGGGAGGCCCTGTTTGTCGAGATATGAAATTAATCCAGATTCGGACGAGTAAATATTTTGTAAGACAATCTTAGGTTTCTTAATTCTTGACAATTCTGATGATTTGTATAATGGCTTTTCGAGAATTGTGAGACTCTTAAGATGAAGTTTTGATATATCTTTCCCCTTTATGAAAGCGTTAGTGGGGATGGTGCGGGTACCTTCATAAGGTATAGTTTCAAACTTACCTTTGCCTAATGACACTCCTCTGCATATATCAATTTCACTAAAATCAAGTATTTGCGTAGTTTTTTCCTTTAATTCCCTCACAATCTGGTAGGCCAATTCACTAGGCATTGTTGGGATTCCATCCATCATTTTGAAGTAGCCTTGGGGTACTCTAAATGCATCAACTACATCGTGAGAGACCCCTTTTGTAAAGTTAGCGAATCCAATAGTTGAATTTTCGGTGGGCTGCTTATTTTTAATAAAGAGCACTATCTGCTCCCCCCTTACTCCTTTAAATTTTATGCCTATTTGTGCGATTTTAAGGATAGTGAAGTTGTTAAGGATATAGTTCCTGAAATTATGATATTTGCCTACATATAAAAGCGTTTTTGGTAAAACAAATGCGAGAATCCCTCCTTCCTTGAGG
>NZ_JBMFSR010000088.1:0-1674 GCF_049967455.1 Caldisericum sp.
TATGCAGCAAGTAAAGCTGGCGTAATAGGTCTTACAAAGACATGGGCAAAAGAGTTTGGAAAAAAGGGAATTCGTGTGAATGCTGTTGCGCCTGGTTTCATTAAAACTCCAATGACTGAAAAAGTTCCTGATAAGGTTATCGAATATATGGTTTCAAAGACACCAATGGGACGTATGGGTGAAGCAAGAGAGGTTGCAAATGCAATTCTATTCCTTGCTTCGGATGAAGCATCATTTATCACAGGGCATATCCTCCATGTCGATGGGGGACTTGTAATATAAAAATTCAAGAGGAGGAAAGCATGAAAAAGGTATTAGTAATTTTGTTAGTCTTAGCGATGGTTTTTGGAGGAGTTGTTTTTCCAAAACCGGTTCAAGCGCAAAAGGAATTTTTCCTTACGCTTGTTGTGGGTATAAACCTCTATCAACTTAATGGTGTTAGTAAAACTGCGGATGTCCCTCCTGTAATTGTAAACGGAAGAACATTTGTACCAGTGAGGCTTGTTTCCGAATCATTTGGAGCTGATGTTTCCTGGGACAATGCAACAAGAACTGTAACAATCAGAAGTGATAATACGACTATCACTTTGAAGGTCGGAAGCAAAACTGCAACAGTAAACGGGAAGCCATATACACTTGATGCAGCACCCTACATTTTGAGCGGAAGAACGATGGTTCCTATAAGATTCATTTCAGAGGCATTGGGACTCTACGTATATTATGAGCCACAGAAGAGGGTTATTTATATAAGTGCAAAGCCATCCTATACGGTTCCTGGTGTCACCGATACAGAGATAAAGATTGGAACATTTTCTGCTCTTTCTGGGCCTCTTGCAGTAGTTGGTGTTCCGTTCTATCATGGATTCCAATCTTATATTAATTGGATAAACGATCAGGGTGGAATTTATGGAAGAAAGATTACAGTGCTTGTGGCAGACGATCAATTTAACCCAGCACTTACGGTAACAGCAGTTAAGAAATTTGTTGAAGAGGATAAAGTTTTTGCAGTAGTTGCAGGGCTTGGTACCCCAGGTTGTCTTGCAGTGATGGATTATCTTAATAATAATGGAGTTCCATTTGTTTACCAGGGATCTGGGTCATCTAAACTTTCAATACCTCCCAAAAAGTATGTCTTTGCAGTTCAACCAAACTACTATAACGAAGGACAGATTTTTGTAAAATATGCAAAAACTCTTGGACTTAATAATTATGCACTTCTCTACCAAGATGATGATGCAGGTAATGAAGGTGCACAAGGTGTTGCACAAGGAATTGCAAAATTTGGGGGAAATCTTGTTTATAAATCATCTTTCCCTGGAACTGAGACAGATTTTACCCCATACCTATTGAAAGTTAAAAATTCTAATGCTGATGTACTTTTCGTATATGCGCCAGCAAACACAAGTATTGGTGCAAATATTGTTAAAACTGCAAAGTCTCTTGGATTAACTCAAAAGATATTCCTTCCTTATTCCTATTCAGGCATTGTGGCAACAGCTGGCTCTGCTTCTGAGGGTGTTTATGTAACAGGATGGGTAGACTTCTCAAATCCTGAGGATCCAGGCGTTAAGAAGTTCTTTGAAATCTGGAAAAAATATTATCCAAATGATAACTCACTTCTTTACTCTTATGCGGTTGCAGGCTTTGTTGCAGGAGAAGTATTCGTCGAGGCAT
>NZ_JBMFSR010000089.1:0-1443 GCF_049967455.1 Caldisericum sp.
TTTTACTGTATTTTATGCATTCTAAGCATAGTTATCCTGCCTCTAATGTTTTGGGGAGGAAAGCTTATGGAATTGATCAACCCGTCTTTAATCTTCTGTAACCTGTATTCTTCGTGAACAGGTTTATGCAATAGCAGGTGGGTTTAATCTTCTGAAACCTGTGATTTTTTTCAACAGGTTATTGCATCTTTCCCAAAGTAGTGAGATGTTCAGTCTCTCATAAATGTACTGAGAGACTTTGAGAATGATTCTTCTTCCTGTGTGGATAATCTTTCCTGCAAGGTCGATGAGTATCCTCCTCACGGTTGTGGGATAACTTTTCACATCAATAATACCCTTTGCTACATCTCTTTTGAATGACTCATAGAGAAAGTGTGACTTGACTATTGAATAGGAACCTGCTCATAAAGATTGCAGGTTACAGAGGAGTAAGAATGCTGCATTTGGAAGAAATCTCTTGAAAGGCATCTCTTCTGTCCCAAATTCTTTCAATGCCCTGTAAATCTGCTTAAAAGGAGCGCAGATTACAAGGGAATAAACAAGTTCATCATTACCTCTATTATGGTATGATTCAATGATTTTTCTCCCATAAAGTATTCTTCTTTTCCTGCTTTAATGAAGATATAATTGAGTTCTTTATCAATACCAAGATTTGTATAGATGATTCGATCTCCCTCTCTTGCGAATGGAAGTACTGTTTCTCCCTCGTCGTTTACGAAGGGCTTGAGGTATATAGCACGCCTTCCTTTATCCCAAACACCTCTTTTGTCAATGAAGTCTACAAACTCCCATATGTTTTCTTTTCCAACATATTTATTGAACTTTTGGATACTTTCTACCAATGCTTTTTACTCTTTTGGAACCTTCTGAAAAGAGTAAAGGTTATAAAAGATTAAATCCATACTCCTTTTCAGTGGATTCTGTCATCATACACCCTTCCTCTGTGAGATGTATGCTGTATTGAGTTTCTCCAGCGCTTTAAAGTTGTCTTCATCGTAAAAACCTGCATCAGCAAGGACAAGAATGGGAACATCCTTCCTGTACTCTTTTCTTATTCTCCTTATGATATGGATAAGAGATTCTCTCACTGTATCGGAATGGTTTGTGGTTTTTCCTCCCCTAAATACTGCATCAATTAGACATCCATTCCAATAGACCTGTAGCGGCTGAAACCCTTTTAATCCTTTGTATTCGCACTGTTTATCAGCGAATTACTCTTTTGTATGTTGGTGAGACACCTTCTCGTATCTTTGCACTGTTGTTATCCATCACCATAGTGTCTATGCCGAGGATAATAATATCAGGTTTTTCTATGACCAATCTCCATATGAACAGATCCTGGAGGAGCTTTCTAAATTGCCATAATCTTGCAGGAGATCAGGTTTTGAAGAACCTCTTTGCACTGTGAGAGCTCATCATTGCTCTAACGCCATTCTCTATTGT
>NZ_JBMFSR010000090.1:0-1392 GCF_049967455.1 Caldisericum sp.
CCATATGGTCCATGTTTCGCTACAATGCAAGGCACACAGGAAGATGTCCATATGATACGTCAAACAACAGTGGCACACTCAAATGGAAGTTTAAAACAGGTTATTATGTTTCCTCTTCCCCTGCTATTGGTTCAGATGGGACAATCTATGTGGGATCAGAGGATTTTTATCTCTATGCAATTAACCCCGATGGTACACTCAAGTGGAAATTTAGAACAAACTTGTATTTAGTCGCTTCTCCTGCAATTGCTTCAGACGGAACTATATATATAGGTTCACATGATAAGTATCTCTATGCAATTAATTCAGATGGCACGCTTAAGTGGAAATTTAAGACAGATAGTTGTTTTGAAGCTTCACCTGCTATTGCTCCTGATGGAACAATCTATGTAGGGTCAGATGACTATTATTTCTATGCAATTTATCCAGATGGTAGATTGAAGTGGAAGTTTAAAACAGGCGAGTTTATGATTATCTCTTCTCCTGCAATTTCTTCGGATGGAACAATATATTTTGGGGCATATGACGGTTACTTTTATTCACTTAATCCTAATGGAAAAGTTAAGTGGAAATTTAGAGTAGTTGGAGGAATTAACTCTTCTCCTGCAATTTCCAAAGATGGAACAATCTATGTTGGGGGGACTGTTGGCAATTACTTCTATGCATTTAACCCTAATGGCACGCTTAAGTGGAAGTTTGGAACAGGTGGTTATGTTAACTCTTCTCCTGTGATTTCCAAAGAAGGGGCAATCTATGTAGGATCAAACGATGGCTACCTCTACGCATTAAATTCCGATGGCACATTAAAGTGGAAGTATCTAACAGGTGGTGGAGGTTCTCCTTCCATTTCTTCAGATGGGACAATCTATGTGGGATCAAAGGATGGCTTATATGCTTTAGGTAAAAAGTAAAAGATTTTATTTGGCTATCTACTACTGGCCGTAAAGAGCATGTAATAATTCAAATCAAACAGGGCAGGTTTCGGGCCTGCCCTTATTCAGTTCCCCAATGCCTTTATCACTCTATAAGCAATAATCATTGCCTCTTCCCTTGTGATGTATTCTTTAGGTCTTAGGTTTCCGTAGCCGTCGCCTTTGATGATGCCGAGCTGTTTGAGAGTCTTCACCTCATTGATATAAGGATAATCCTCGCCGATGTCAAAGAACGGTTCTCCGTTTCTTAAAGCGTCGAGCATTTGAACATAAGGGAAGTTTTTGCCAGGACACTCTGTTGAGTTTGCAGTGCGCGAAATATCAGATACAACGTCTCTGTGCCTCAGAATATTCGTTAGCGGTATGTTGTATTGCTTCATAAGAGATTTAATGAGTTTAATGCCCGCATTAAACTGCTCAATAGGCATTTCAATGTTTTCAAAGTTTCCAAGGAAACAAA
>NZ_JBMFSR010000091.1:0-1173 GCF_049967455.1 Caldisericum sp.
GTTTCGTCAAGGATGAGATACTTTGGTTCTTGTCTTATACTGTTGATGAAGTCTTTTAAGAATGCAATCCTTGCGCTTAAGATTTCAGTTAAAGGGCTTCGAGACAAAGCACGAGACATAGTCGACTGAGATGACATAACTTCGGATGCGACCTGAGACTCATTGATGTGCTTTGGCAAGAAAATACCAAGGATGTACTTTGAGATTGTAACTAGTTTAGACGGTCGAATTGAATGGACAAAAACCCGTGTTGTTATCTTACTCGTGTATCCAACAGCATTTATCTCTTTTAAAAGTACCATAGATGTGATCTCCGGATACTCGTTAAGTCTTGAGATGATATAACTTTTGAATGAGTCAAGTTTAGAATGTTTTTCCATTTGACATCTCTCCCTTGTGAGGTATTTTCTTACCGTGTTAGGAGCAATGCCAAGGCGCCTTGCAATTGCACTGATACTCAAACCTTCAGAATGAAATATTTGGATTTCAAAGACCATTTTTTCTTCTAACATCTGGATACCTCCAATACAATGAGATATTCAGATGGTACCACTCAATTCAGATTGATGAAACTGTTCATTTTTGATTGATGTTTTTGCTCATTTTCGTTCGATGTTTTTAATCATTTTTGACCGATGTCGACAAAAGCACGAAGCAAATTTGGTTTGTTGGCAATATCCTTATATCTAAGCACCCTATTCACTTCACTTTTTGGAATTTAAAACCATTTTACCACACATCTTACAAGACTTCATTCAATTTCGAATAAAGTCTAATATTCACGTTCCAAATCGGAAGTGCATACTTTGAGTGTATAGAATCTGGGAAATACACTTTGAAATTTTGAAAATTTACTTTTAATAATTCAATTTAGGATACTTTTCTATAATTTATTACTTATTTTGGAGGTTATTTATACTTGTTATGGAATTAATTCCATAGTATAATTAAGATACAAGTAATTATTTGTTAATTGTAGGAGGAAAAATGGATAAGCAACCAACTATTTTTGATGTTGCAAAATTAGCCAACGTTGCTCCCTCAACGGTTTCAAGATATTTGAACTCATCTTCATATGTTGCAAATGAAACGAAAAAAAAAGTTGAAATGGCAGTCAAAAAATTACAATATAGGCCTTCAAGATTTGCCAAAAATTTGAGAGCACAAAGTATG
>NZ_JBMFSR010000092.1:0-1105 GCF_049967455.1 Caldisericum sp.
GTATATTAAGACGTTTCTCTTGCTCAAATGTATATTGTGCTAGATCGTTATCATCCTTTTTCACTTTACCTTTTCTAGCCATTTAACCACTCTCATTCTCAAACTATGCATTTCGGGTTTAAGAACTCATAACTATGCCAGTCCATATCTGACAAAATCAATCCCAACTTGAATAAAGCTAAGTGATGCGATATTCTCATTTTCTCAACAAAATCCCTTAATCCTATTCTGATCTTTGACATTCAGCCAGAATTGAGATATACTCAACCAACTTTAAATTCCGAATCTTTGGCCTAAAAAAGTGCTTCAAAATTGAGAGATGATCTCAGATACGATTTGGCTATTCTCTGTGGCTCACAAAGAAACATTACACGCTTATAATCTGAAAAGCAGTGCCTATGAAAGCTTTCAATTCCAATTTTATCAGTTTATCTTTTACATCTTTTTCAAAGAATTCCTTTATCTTTGTGATGCTCCCCTAAAACGATACGTTCAAAAGTAGAATCTTTTGTAAAATATTTTTCAGGAGGTGCATCATGAAAGTTTCAAAGTTCTCAGTCGAAAAGATCATCCAGATTCTTACAGAGGCTAAAGTCACTTCTGTCTCTGAAGTTTGCAGAAAGTATCAAATCTCTTCTTCTACCTATTACAAATGGGTTCAAAAGTTCTCAGGTTGATATGCCCCCAAAATTGATACAGTTAAAAGTAGAGACCATGTACTTATGAATGTATCATTGCAGGATCAACGTTGATCCTGCAAAGTCGAATTCAGTAAGACCTAAGATAGAATTTTACCGGTGTTTCGTAGTTAATCGCACTATGTGGTCTTTGATAATTATACCATTTGAACCAGTCCGTTATGGATGATTTTATCTCGTCAATAGATAAAAGGTCAAAATCAATTCCTTTGAGGCATTCGTCGCTGAATCTGGTAAATCTCGCTGAAGCCATTCTGGTAAGGCTTGCCTTTATCTATGAACTCGTGCTTGATTCTGTTGTTGGAAAGGAAGAGATTGAAGGGTTCATATCTGAATTCAGAGCCGTTGTCAGTTCTAAAAACTCTTGGCCTTGAGAAGAGCTTTATTGAGTTTTCAAAGACCTCAAG
>NZ_JBMFSR010000093.1:0-1032 GCF_049967455.1 Caldisericum sp.
CCTGCAAGGTACTCTAAAAACTGTTGCTTCGCAGGATACACTTATCTTTGATATCTGTTTCAATCCCTGCAAGGTACTCTAAAAACAAGACAAGCGAAAACCTACGATGTGATATTTTCAAACTAGTTTCAATCCCTGCAAGGTACTCTAAAAACAATGTCAATTAAAAACATTGACAAATTTAAAAGGGGGGTTTCAATCCCTGCAAGGTACTCTAAAAACTGCCAAAAATTCTCTTCTAAACTGGAAATCTTCCAAATGTTTCAATCCCTGCAAGGTACTCTAAAAACGGGCAAAATTTGTTTACATTGCAATACATTTTGCATCGTTTCAATCCCTGCAAGGTACTCTAAAAACTCTTTCACAAGAAAATCGATCCATTCGTCAGGAAGTGGTTTCAATCCCTGCAAGGTACTCTAAAAACCCGATTGACAAAATGGTGCATAAGCCCGAGAAGAAGAAAGTTTCAATCCCTGCAAGGTACTCTAAAAACAATAATGCTTTTGGCATTGTAACTGTCAAGTATCTGTTTCAATCCCTGCAAGGTACTCTAAAAACAATAAGCTTACCTACAATAAACTCAACAGAGCCGTGTTTCAATCCCTGCAAGGTACTCTAAAAACCTTACATTTGAAAAGACAAAACCAAATATAGAGCTAAGTTTCAATCCCTGCAAGGTACTCTAAAAACAAGGTTTATTGAGAATTATAAGAAATATGCAACAATTTTGTTTCAATCCCTGCAAGGTACTCTAAAAACAAATTCTGCGTATGCCACTGGTGCTGTTGTATGGAAGTTTCAATCCCTGCAAGGTACTCTAAAAACAAAAGAATTAATAGTATATGAGGCTTTTTAAAAGAGTTTCAATCCCTGCAAGGTACTCTAAAAACTTACCTGTCATAGCAAAAGACAATCCAAATGCTTACATTGTTTCAATCCCTGCAAGGTACTCTAAAAACCTATGGTGTTGTTTTTTTCCATACTGCCGCTCCTACCGGTTTCAATCCCTGCAAGGTACTCTAAAAACCGTAG
>NZ_JBMFSR010000094.1:0-968 GCF_049967455.1 Caldisericum sp.
GGTGATAGTCGCATTTGTAGTTGGGATATTCATCGTGCCACCTCTCGGATTGGCTCTTGCAGATTGACTTTGCGATTATCTCGCCTGTAATGTCCTCTTTGTTTGCCTGATAGTCCGTTGCAGAGTGGTGGAGTATGATGTATTTTAATCCTCTGTAATCCGAGCTCTTTTTCATCGGATTTATGTTTCTCATTTTCATAAGCCAGGGGGAAATTGCTTATTCAATCCTTCCACGTAGCGAGAGAGTTTCTCAACGGCATCAGTGAGTCTGTCAAGTTTTTTGCCGAATACCATAAGAAGAACTTGTCCTGAACTTGTTTCAGGATAAACAGTAATAACCTGCTGAAAAAGAGTGCAGGTTACAAGGGAGTAAACAATTGGAAATCCTACATCTGCAACTGCTCTTAATATATCATTTATTTTAATCTTCTGTAATCCACATTATTCCCGTGGATTATTGAACAAATCCTTGAATACCTGGTCATAAACTATCTGGGAGATAGAGAAAGCAACTGCAATCGATTGTAATATCGTTACAGTGTCAAACTGTCCGGAAAGAAACGCCGAAGCAAATCCTATAACAGTTGATACAAGTATTGCAATGAAACTCTTCCATCTCCTTGAAAGCTTTGCACCTGTAATAAAGCGTATAATTAAAGGAGCAATCACTCCGATAAGTCCTGCAAGCCATTGTGGCTCAATATTCATTTTAAATCACCTCTTTTAATTTTGTGTATTAAAACTTAGCGGGAGAACAAAGTCCCCCGCATTTCAGGGAGGAATCTATGGAACTAAATCAGTGAAGCTTCTTGTTACGATACCGCCATCAAGAATCGTTGTGAGAGCACCGTTCTTGGTGTTCACAACATTCTTTGTTATGATCAGGTTCATAAGAGCCTGTACTTCTGCCTGTGTTACAGTTGCCTTTGGGTTGTTAAACTCCATTGAAGCAGTCTTACCGTTTTCAG
>NZ_JBMFSR010000095.1:0-928 GCF_049967455.1 Caldisericum sp.
AGATGAAACTATCCAAATTAGATCCTTTCAAAGGATATTTAAAAGAAAGACTTAACAAGTATCCAAAGATAACTTCAACAGTACTTTTTAAGGAAATAATTCAAATGGGATACACAGGCAAGCCTACCATTCTTTACGATTATATTCGCTCAATAAGGCCTGAACCTTTTGAAGAGTATAAGAGATTCGAAACTCTTCCAGGTGAACAGTTTCAGGTTGATTGGGGAGAGAGTAAAACTATTATATCCGGAGAAAGCGTTTTGAT
Organism: Caldisericum sp.; assembly: GCF_049967455.1. Lineage (NCBI taxonomy): Bacteria > Pseudomonadati > Caldisericota > Caldisericia > Caldisericales > Caldisericaceae > Caldisericum > Caldisericum sp. Next base: position 266 of record NZ_JBMFSR010000095.1, read on the forward strand.
TAAGTATTTTGTCATGGTACTCGGATATTCGAGAATGTTTTACTTTGATTTTGTCAAGGATGAGATACTTTGGATCTTGACTTATACTAAGAATGTACTCAAAACTTCTGAGCCTCTGGTCCTTTCTTTTTGTGATATATTTGTTGTGAGCATGGAACTACTCCTTTTTTCTCTCTCACAAAGGAAAGTATAGGATGATTCCATGCTCATTGTCTACTGTTTTCAAAGATCTTTATTCAATATTCACGTTCCAAATAGGAAGTGCATAGTTAAGGAGTAAATATTACGAACAGATTTAAGCATTTTAAGTTGCTTCTTCTATAAAATCAAGAAATTTCAAAAAAATTGAACTGAGCCGAAAGTTTGAACGGAGAAGGTGAATTTGTATGTTGAATTATATTATAAGGCGCAGTGCTCTATCACTTTTAACTGTATTTATAATTACATCCTTTGTTTTCATAGCCATTCATCTTGTACCAGGAAATATAGTGGATATAATGATGGGAACGCAAAATTTTTTGTCACAATCTCAAAAAGAAGCTCTTTATAAGGCTTATGGTATTAATCAACCATTATTCATTCAATATACTATATGGCTAAAAAATATGATATCTCTAAATTTAGGTAATTCATTGAGATCTGGAGAACCAGTAATAAGCATAT
>NZ_JBMFSR010000096.1:0-877 GCF_049967455.1 Caldisericum sp.
GTCTCAGCAACTTCTCAAGCTACAGCAGCTGACTTTGAATTCATTAAATTCCTTGACAGCTATGATACCTGGATGAAATGGACAGAGACTCAAGGAGGCCCGCTGCCTGCAAGAAAAGATGTAGCTGAAAATACACCAGCTTTCAAACAACCTGATACAGCACCACTTTGGAACATTATCTTAAAACTATATGAAGATGGAGATTTGATAGCAAGGCCGGCTATACCACAATGGCCACAGGTTTCTACACAGATTCAAAAGATGGTAGAGAGTGTTTTGCTTAATCAAATGACGCCTCAGCAGGCTCTTAAATATTATGCACAACAGGTCGATGATATATTAGCTCAACCTATTAGCAAATAGGGGTATTATATCTCAAAGTATGCACTTTGGATTGGGAACGTGAATATTGAATAACGATCTTTGAAAATAGTAGACAATGAGCATGGAATCATCCTATACTTTTACTGTATGTGAGAAAAAGAAAGAAGTGGTTCCATGCTCTCAACTACTGATCACCGCCCGTATGATTCAACTTGTGATATATTTGCATTCAGCAACACATCCCAGACGTACATCTTCTCGCTCTATCAATCTGCCGGATGCTTCAATAACACCTTGCTTTAAAGACTCTATGTCTGAAAAACACCGATTTTTAAGTTCTACTTTCTTTAACCAGTTCCATATCCCTTCAGCTGGGTTCAATTCAGGCGCATATCCCGGCAATGCTTCAAGATGTATTCTTTTTGTCGCTCCTGATTTCAAAAACTCCTTTATCTTCTTGCTTTTGTGAATCGGTGAGTTATCCCATATTATTGTTATTTTACCTTCTACTGCTTCAAGCATATTCTCAAGAAATCTTACAACATCTTCAGAG
>NZ_JBMFSR010000097.1:0-845 GCF_049967455.1 Caldisericum sp.
ATTGCAGACTTAGACAAAGCAGAGATTTGGAGACTTGATATTTTTAAGAATGTTTTGACTTCAAAACCTTATGGAGTTTATAAAGATGTTTTACAGAGCTTGAACTTAAAGAGGACTTCCTCAAGACAATATCCTGATAGCTACTTAATGAGAAATGGAGTTAGAGAATTGATGTTTTACAATAAGATAAAAGAACTTGAGGAGAAGCTGGGTTTTGCTTATGTGAAGCAGGTATATAATTTTTCAAGTGAGAATATTATAAGAGGAGAGCTGAGACTTTTGAAGCATAAAGAAGTCAAGAGACAAGGCATTGAGTATCTAAAAGAGATACCAGATAAATGGAAGGACTTAAAAGAGATTTATAAAAATTATATGGGGGAGGTTTTCAAATATGAATTTCAAGGGGGTGAGAGCTTGAAAGTTGAGACATTAAAGACACTTATTAGCAATGCTATGGTCTCTCTTATATTGCAGGGGAAATGGGCTTTGCAGTATTATGGCTATTATCCATACTCTTTTGTGAATAGAGATGAGCTTTTGAATGCTTTGTTAAATCATTTTTCAAGGGCTCAAAGCTTTAGAATACTTGGAGAAATTGAGAAGTTTAAAGAGAACTCACTTTTAACAGATGTGGATTACAAGAGGCTCTATGATGAGCTAAAAGAGAAGTTTTTAGAAGAGGGGAGGGATGAGAAATGATAAAAAAAGAAGAGATAAAAAGCTTTTATAATGGCTCTGAAACTCAAAGCAATAATTCAGAGATTAAGGGTCAAAAGATTGTTTTTAATGGGAGTGTTTATACAGTCTTGAAGAGAAAGAATGAACTGGATAAAAAACCTTCTTAC
>NZ_JBMFSR010000098.1:0-844 GCF_049967455.1 Caldisericum sp.
GCCCTTGGAGATAACTCTGGGAACGGTTATAAATATTATTACTGTGGGCTTGGTGGAAGTGCTGCGGATTTCCCTGCAGGAGTTTCAGGCAACATCGCACTTATACAGAGAGGGACTTATAATTTTTCTACAAAGATACATAATGCTGCGGTTGCAGGTGCAATTGGTGCAGTTATCTATAACAATGCTGCAAACGGAGATAATTTAGTCACTATGGCGACTGCAGGCGAAACGCTTCCTTCTGTGTTAATGGGAAGAACAGGCGGACTTGTACTATATGCAAAGTCGCAAAATTTAGGGGATGGCACAGGAAGAGTTGCTTTTAAGCCGGACACTTTTGCCGATGTTCCACAGGCGGGCGACACGATGGTTGATTTCTCATCCTGGGGTCCTGCTCCAGATTTGTCTTTCAAGCCTGAAATCACAGCACCTGGTGGTGGTATATGGTCTACAGTCCCTGTAGCACAGGGAAGCTATGCAAACTACTCTGGTACCTCAATGGCAGCACCTCACGTTGGTGCAGCAGCAGGTCTTTTGAGACAAATTCACCCTAATTGGCAAGTATCCGATATTAAAACTGCTTTGATGAATACCGCAAAGCTCATAGTCGATCCCTCATCGGGTGTTTACTATTCACCGCATTATGTGGGTGCAGGAAGAATTGATGTTAACGCAGCAGCAAAAACTCCTGTCCTTGTAACACATTGGTTTCCTAATGGGGAAATACCAATGCCGGCTGAACTTCCATATGTTGCTCTTGGGGAGCAACCGAACTATAAAAATGAGTTAATTACGTTTACTTTAAGGCTTAGGAATACATCTTCAAATTCAGTGACCTATAATG
>NZ_JBMFSR010000099.1:0-820 GCF_049967455.1 Caldisericum sp.
ATCCTATTTTCAATATGTTTATGGCACTATTTAGATCTCTACCTATTACCAAACTACAATGATCACATTTGAAAGTTCTTTCTAATAACTTGATATCTTCTTTCCTTGCACCACAATTACTGCATATTTGGTAGTTGCTTTGTATTTACCTACAACTATCAGGATTTCAAGATTATTACTTAATCTTGAAATTATTCCCCCGATAGCTGTAATATGTATCTGTTTTCCAAACAATCCGCTTTATTACTTATGCACTTACTCATCTTGTATCGCAACCACTTTTTTCAAACAAGGCAATAGTCTTCTTACTGCTTAATCGTTAAAGTTTCAATCCCTGTAAGGTACTCTAAAAAACCTTAATCCCTTTATTCTGAATGTGAAATGTATTTTCTCTCTTCATTTACTTTGCTTCTTTAATCAACCTATAGGTTTTCTCAACATCCCTCACATTTTCATATATCTTCTTTACCGGTTCTAATTCTGTTATGGAATAATAGTAAATTATATCTTGAATCAAATCCTCTAGGAGATTGATTGAAAATAAAGCATATCTGGTTTCGTCTAATGGACTTGAGGTTAATGAGGATTTATAAGAGCCATCATTTTGATAGTATCCATCAATCATTCCAATCAATTCTTTGACCTTACCAACTAACTGGGTAAGTTCATTTGATTTCAGTTCAATTTTTGAATAAAGAAAATCAATACAGTAAACAATTTTGGAGATATTTTCGAGTGAGGCAACACGGTATTTGTATGCGTTACATAGATTTAAGATACTGAATAAGATTTTAACAAAAAATCAATTGGTGTCAAATTG
>NZ_JBMFSR010000100.1:0-797 GCF_049967455.1 Caldisericum sp.
TTCTCTATCATATCTAATCTACCAAGGTTAAGGATCACTTTGTGCTTTATGATACCTTTTTCTTTATCCCTGTATGCTTCCACAAGAAAATAAGGAAAAAGTGATAAAGTCGGGAAAAAGCTTTACTGCTTGCAAAACAAAGCACAAAGCTTGATTACAGTAAAATATCAGAAAAATTGATAACCGTTGTTTCAATCTGCCCTATATGACTCGTGAAGAAAAATCTCGCCTTTAGCATTTGCTTATTATCAGGATAGAGGCAGGTAAAAGCCTCGTTTCAGTTTATTGGCGGGGAGGTTGAAAATACATTTTTGGACGCAACCGATTAGCGAAAAATCTTAAGATTTTAAACACTAAAAGGCGCTCTGTGGTGGCGGCGGGGGGATTCGAACCCTCGACACTCCGGGTATGAGCCGGATGCTCTAACCACTGGGCTACGCCGCCATTCCTCTGTGTCTCTTAATCCTGTTGTTCTGGTCTGATAATGAGTCTTGTGATTCTTTCAGGAATTTCTTAAGCTTGTACTCAAAAGCACTCTTCTTGACTTCCTCAAACTGCTTGGGTGCTGGCTCATCACGCATTTTCTTTACAAAGCTCAAATTAAGTTTGTTGTCTTTGCCTCTTCCGCTTATCTTTACGAGTACTCTGTCGCCTTCCCTAATTATCTTTTGGTAATCCTCGCCAAGAGCTCTGGTAAGCTCGCCAACGTAGATAAGTCCGACTTTTCCTTCGTCAAGTTTTACAAAGGCACCATAAGGCATCAACCTAATTACTTTTCCTGCTAACTCGCTGTTTCC
>NZ_JBMFSR010000101.1:0-791 GCF_049967455.1 Caldisericum sp.
ATAAGACTCTCGAACTCCAAAAAAGTTCAATATTCTTAAGAGTATTTTTACACTCTATTTATACACATTTCTTTCGCGTGCTTTTAGCAATGGGTTATCCTATCCTAGAACTTTTTTCTCTCAGGGCACAAACCCTTCTTTGCGGGGCGGTCTTTGTGCATATGGTAGCTGCGGCTCTTTAACTCTTTACAGCAACCACTCTGTGCACTACCCCGCCAGTAACTTTAATAAGGGTGGGTGGGGAATAACATCGCGAGGCGCTCTGCGTATCTGTCTCTTTAAAGAGTATATTCTGACGCCTGCCAGTAAGTGACTCTTTCTTTACCATCCCCGCCCTCGGCATATCCAAAGGCGACGGCTACGGAAACTTAAGACCGAAAGAATATATCACAAGGGAAGAAGCGATGCTCATTGCATATAGGGTTTTTAAAGCATTGCAAAACTGAGTAGAAAATGCCTGAAAGTTTTTTATTCACTCTTATCATATTTCCCTGCCTCAATGGTAAGGGATTTTTTACATTAAGGCGACACTCAAATAACTACAAGAAACTGCCTACGGAACACGAAATAGGTGACGGTTAACTATTAGAGGATGAGCGCACTTAAAGCTGTCTTTGCTTCCGTATCTCTCTTAAGGAGCAGACGATGTCAATAAATCATTTTTATCTATTGCAATAACTGAGCCTGGAGTTTCTTGGTTTGGTGGGGTATACAGAAACACTTTTGAGTCATCAGATGTAATCATTTTAGAGCCATTTGGAAACCTAACAATACTTTTCCCTGAATTTATC
>NZ_JBMFSR010000102.1:0-766 GCF_049967455.1 Caldisericum sp.
GTTATTATTGCTTGCCCGGCAAAACTTTTTTACAATGTCTCGCTTCCAATTTCTTTATGGTTTATTACAAAAAACAAAAAGAACGGAAGATTTAGAAATAGAATTGGCGAAACTTTATTTATTGATGCCAGAGAAATTTACGAGCCAATCTCCAGAAAACAAGTGATATTTACTGATGAGCAAATTCAAGAGATAGCAAATACAGTTAGAAAATGGAGGGGACCAAGAGAGTACGGAGAATATAAAGATATTCCCGGATTTTGCAAAGCAGTAAAAATAGAAGAAGTTAGAAAAAATGGCTATGTTTTAACTCCTGGCAGATATGTTGGTGTAAAACTAGAAGAAGATGACGACATACCATTTAAAGAAAAAATGAAAAAATTAAAAGCAGAATTAGAAAAATATTTTGAAGAAGGTCGAAAATTGGAGGAGAGGATAAGGGAGAATTTGGGAAAGTTAGGGTTTTAAAGATATAAGAGGCTAAGCGGATAATTTTAAAAATTAAAAATATGGTAGAAAAAATTCCATACGAAACACCGGGGTGGGAAAAGAAGGCATTTAATTGCCCATTTTGTAATGCATATGCAAATCAGGATTGGTATGATTTAAGGATAGATAGAGGTCTACGTGTAGGTGAAATTTTGAAAGAGCTAAAAGTTTGTTTCTGTTCTCATTGCAATGAATTTTCAATCTGGTATCAACATAAAATGATTTATCCAGAATTTGCGGGTATTGAACCGCTAAATGGTGATTTAGATCCTGATAT
>NZ_JBMFSR010000103.1:0-760 GCF_049967455.1 Caldisericum sp.
TTCTGAACTAAGTTTCAATCCCTGTAAGGTACTCTAAAAACTGGCGAGGGTAATTGAACTTGCAAACGGGCAAGAACTCTGTTTCAATCCCTGTAAGGTACTCTAAAAACAGTTTGGAGTTTTTGAAATAAACCTATTGCAAAAATTTGTTTCAATCCCTGTAAGGTACTCTAAAAACGAAGACCCGCTTACGACAGTGACAAAGACCTATAACGTTTCAATCCCTGTAAGGTACTCTAAAAACCCTCGTTCTGTATCATATCTTTTGTAGCAATCGCAAGTTTCAATCCCTGTAAGGTACTCTAAAAACTGAGAAATTTTGAACATATAAGTAAAAATGAGGAAGGTTTCAATCCCTGTAAGGTACTCTAAAAACAATTCCGCAATTAAAAGGCGCATTAAACGATACAAATGTTTCAATCCCTGTAAGGTACTCTAAAAACTTCATCCTTGTCAGAATTGTTGCAAGTCTTTTTTGATGGTTTCAATCCCTGTAAGGTACTCTAAAAACGTGGATGAATTATAATTGTGAAATTTTTTACAAAGTGTTTCAATCCCTGTAAGGTACTCTAAAAACTCTAAAAACTTCATACATCGTTGAATATATATACGTGTTTCAATCCCTGTAAGGTACTCTAAAAACAAATTTTATAAATCCAGGCTGTATTGTATTTTGCAAGTTTCAATCCCTGTAAGGTACTCTAAAAACATACCTTTATTGTCAATTATTTACATTTACAGTATTAGTTTCAATCCCTGT
>NZ_JBMFSR010000104.1:0-729 GCF_049967455.1 Caldisericum sp.
CCGCCGACAAAGGCTTCGATGCGCTCGAAACGCTTTATGCCCAAAAGATTGTTCCGGTATCTTCTGGATGAAACATTCACCTGAACTCTCCCTTTTCAGACTTTCCTTCCAGACCAATCCGTATTTTAAACAGTTTTACAAGTTCAGGCCGAGAATTGAAACTCTTAATTCTTCACTCACGAGATGGTTCCATCTTAAAAATGTGCTCTATTTCCCAAACATCGGTGCTTACGATAGATTCAACCTGAAACTTATTTCAAAAGCGATTAGCCATTATACTTTCGAATCTAATGTTTCTTTCCTGAAAAGACTGAAAGGAGAAACTCATGACAGAAAACGTATTTGTTTAGCCAAATTTGCTTTTCAAAGATCTTGAACGTATTCAGATCTAATCTCAACCGCAATGTCTGAATGCATCTGATCCTGCAACTGACCTTCTCTACCTTCCTCTGTTTTTAAAAGACCATGTCTTTGGGTTTGGGGTAAGTATAATCTAAATTGAATTCATTCTATAATTTTTGACTTCATAAATTAAGTAAAAATGCTTTAATATCACTCTCTTTGATCTCATTAACGTTCAGATTCGCCATTTTAAGTGTGAGTACAACCTTTGCAACAAAATCAAGCGTTTCCAGTTTTTCATAAACTGACTTTATATTCTTTCCTATAACGGTTACCCCGTGATTTTGAAGGATGAACACATCTCTTCCGGCTTTTAATTCCGGCGTA
>NZ_JBMFSR010000105.1:0-728 GCF_049967455.1 Caldisericum sp.
CGAACAATACATCCAAACAGTTGAAGGAAAGACATGGGTAAATCAAAATATTACACCATATGAAATCTACTTGAAGTTTCTGTATGAATATTTTAAAGATGAACTACGTCAAACGGATGATATTTTTGGAAAATACTTACCAGAAAACTTCAAAAAGCTTGAGTATCAAGAACAAGCAGTTTTAAATGCAAAAAGACTTCTTGAAGAGTATGGCGGTGTGTTTATTTCTGATGTTGTCGGTCTCGGGAAAACGTACGTTACTGCCATGTTAGCAAGCCAGCTTGATGGAAGAACATTGGTGATTGCTCCACCTGCACTCTTACAAAAATCAAACCCCGGTTCATGGCCCAATGTGTTCTCAGACTTCAGGGTGCCTGCAGATTTTGAGTCGATCGGGAAACTTGAAGATATAATAAAGGGAGGTACAGAAAGATATTCTAACATAATCATAGATGAAGCGCATCGCTTCCGCACAGAAACAACGTTGTCATACGAAAATGTAGCTGAAATATGTCGAGGAAAACGAGTCATTCTTGTCTCTGCAACTCCGTATAATAACTCACCGCAGGATATTCTTGCTCAGATCAAACTTTTCCAGAATATCCGAAGAAGCACTATTCCAGGTGTCCCGAACCTCGACGATTTCTTTGATGAAATGAAGGCAAAGATAAGTAAGGTTGATCGTCAGAAAAATTACAACGAATATCTTGACCTCACAAAACAATGTG
>NZ_JBMFSR010000106.1:0-721 GCF_049967455.1 Caldisericum sp.
AGAGTACCTTACAGGGATTGAAACCGCCCTTCTTGTAGGGCAAGAGTTTTTTGTTTGATATGGTTTTTAGAGTACCTTACAGGGATTGAAACTTCAAGAAGTGCCTAATAGTGTTAAAGCTATGTTTTTGTTTTTAGAGTACCTTACAGGGATTGAAACGTTTCATCACTTGTTCAGCGGAAAGTCCGAGTTGCAGGTTTTTAGAGTACCTTACAGGGATTGAAACTATATAGCTTACCAGGTTGAATAGTTTGTTGAGCGCTACAGTTTTTAGAGTACCTTACAGGGATTGAAACTTCGGGTTTGCATCGTTTTGAATTTTCACAATTGCAGTTTTTAGAGTACCTTACAGGGATTGAAACGTGTTTATGCGGGTTTAAGCCCATTTTTTAAAACTTGGTTTTTAGAGTACCTTACAGGGATTGAAACTTGGATTATTCCGAGGAGGTCTATCTTACGCCAGAGGTTTTTAGAGTACCTTACAGGGATTGAAACTTCTTTTTGGAACAGCAAATAACACATCTTTTTACTATACGTTTTTAGAGTACCTTACAGGGATTGAAACTCTTGAAACATAACACTTACACCAGAAGGACCTACACCGTTTTTAGAGTACCTTACAGGGATTGAAACGAAAACCCAGAGACACCAGAAAGCTTGCATTCCATTTGTTTTTAGAGTACCTTACAGGGATTGAAACACTTAGGAGGCTAAGAATGGA
>NZ_JBMFSR010000107.1:0-678 GCF_049967455.1 Caldisericum sp.
CTTTTCCCATTCATAGTACCTTTGTTCCATTTTTTTTAATTCTTCTATTTTCTTTTTTTTAATCATATTCTTTTTTCCTCTCCTTCGCTGTTTCTATATCTGCCTTATTCTTTTTTTTCAATTCCATGTCAAGAATAACAATTGTATCTTTCCTTTCTTTGTGAAAAGTAAAATATATACGCACTACTCCTCCTTTTCCATGAGGCGGTATGTCGAATTCATGCATGCCTTCTCCCAATGGTTTGTAAATGCCTCTTTTTTCTAAATCTTTTAAAACTTTAAAATCATTTTTTTCAATTAAAGAAAATATATTTTGTATTTGCGTGTATCTCTTGAAATGATCTTTTTTTAATGATTCTATTTGTTCTTTTATCCTCGATTCTTTATCGTTCAGTCCTTCTGGGTAAAATATTATTTTCAATCCATCATCTCCATTATATAACCATTTGGGTATAAATGTCAATAAAGATATAATTCCTTAACTATGCACTTCCGATTTGGAACGTGAATATTGAATAACACTCTTTGAAAACAGTAGACAATGAGCATGGAATCATCCTATACTTTTGTTGATCTCAAAAAAAGGAGTGGTTCTATGCTCACAACTACTGATTACCGCTAATGAGTCTGAACTTGTATAATAAAAGTATGGATAAAAAAATAGCAGAATGGAAAAGG
>NZ_JBMFSR010000108.1:0-668 GCF_049967455.1 Caldisericum sp.
TTATTGCATCTTTCCCAAAGTAGTGAGATGTTCAGTCTCTCATAAATGTACTGAGAGACTTTGAGAATGATTCTTCTCCCTGTATGGATAATCTTTCCTGCAAGGTCAATAAGCATCCTCCTCACGGTTGTGGGATAACTTTTCACATCAATAATGCCCTTTGCTACATCTCTTTTGAATGACTCGTAGAGAAAGAATGACAAGACTATTGAATAGGAACCTGCTAAAGAAGATTGCAGGTTACAGAGGAGTAAGAATGCTGCATTCGGAAGAAATCTTTTGAAGGGCAGTTCCTCTGTCCCAAATTCTTTCAATGCCCTATTCACAAGTTCATCATTACCTCTATTGTGGTATGATTCAATGATTGTTTCTGCTTTAAAGTATTCTTCTTTTCCTGCTTTAATGAAGATATCATTGAGTTCTTCGTCAATACCAAGGTTTGTATAGATTATCCTGTCTGTCTCTCTTGCGAACGGAAACACTGTTTCTCCCTCATCGTTTACGAAGGGCTTGAGGTAGATAGCACGCCTTCCTTTATCCCAAACACCTCTCTTTACTCCTCTGTAATCCACACTCCTTTTCAGTGGATTATCAATGAAGTCTACAAACTCCCATATGTTTTCTTTTCCAACATATTTATTGAACTTTTGGATACTTTCTACCAATGC
>NZ_JBMFSR010000109.1:0-665 GCF_049967455.1 Caldisericum sp.
GACTATGTTGACACTTGGCCTAAATTTACAGATGGAAGTAATCGGTATTTCACAGGTATAGATTTTAATGGAAATCTTGACAGAAACGCAATAGCAGTTAATACTGACTACTATAAACTTGAAGCAAACTTTGGACTTCTCAGAAATGCACAGAATGTTACAATAGAGATAAGAGATGCTTCAGGGAGTCTTGTAAAAACGATTGATTCAGTTGACTGGATGTATAAAGATCCTTATACTGCTTTGGACTGGTCGCTTTGGTACTCTGCAAATCCATGGACTGGTGAGCCGTTCTGGTGGGATGGAACTGATTCTAACGGAAATCCTGTTCCTGATGGAAGCTATCACCTTGTGATTAAGGCAACGCCTCAAAAGATGTTTAATAAAGCAAGTTTCGATGCACCTCATGTTGTTGATTTTCCTGTTTCTCTTGATAGAGTAGCACCATCAACAAGTTGGACAACTGTTAACAACTCAGATGGATCTGTAACTGTTACATGGAGTGCATCTGATCCTTCACCTTCTTCGGGAATTTGGGGCTTTGAAATTTTATGGGCAAGTGGATACAACCTTGTTGCCCCTAATCAAAACTCCTATACTATTCCTGCCGGAGAAGATACAAGTTACATCTATGTAATTGCTGTAGATAATGCATACAATTTGGG
>NZ_JBMFSR010000110.1:0-653 GCF_049967455.1 Caldisericum sp.
CTAGAAGCAACAGCAACAGTTCCAGAACCAGTTTTTAGAGTACCTTGCAGGGATTGAAACTCCTTTGGAATTCCTATTGTGAAATTTTGCACATTCGGTTTTTAGAGTACCTTGCAGGGATTGAAACTATTAAATATTTGTATCACAACCGCAATACCAATAAGTTTTTAGAGTACCTTGCAGGGATTGAAACGAGCTGCTGGTGGATATCTGGTGCCTCCTGAGTATGGTTTTTAGAGTACCTTGCAGGGATTGAAACATGTTATCGGTGTAAGGGATATTCTTGTAAAAGGTATTGTTTTTAGAGTACCTTGCAGGGATTGAAACAACATTCGTTGTTGTAAAGACTTCTGCAACGTAGTGGTTTTTAGAGTACCTTGCAGGGATTGAAACTCTTATTGGTGCAATAAACTTGTAAAATATCATCATCGTTTTTAGAGTACCTTGCAGGGATTGAAACCGGTGGAGGCTTACGCGTCTACTAAAGCGGTGGATCGTTTTTAGAGTACCTTACAGGGATTGAAACTTTTTCAAAGCGGAAACAATCCTTTTAAAATCATCTGTTTTTAGAGTACCTTACAGGGATTGAAACCTGATCCGCCTTATGGAATGCTAGACCATAAATTAGAGTTTTTAGAGTACCTTACAGGGAT
>NZ_JBMFSR010000111.1:0-640 GCF_049967455.1 Caldisericum sp.
TGTATAAACTCATCTTTTGCCACTTCAAATACATAATCTGGAAGTACAAAAGAATCAGATTTGAGAAGAAGCCACATTTGATTTTTTAACTCATTTTCCCCACTAGAACCTTTTGATTCATCATGATACTGTTTTCTGTCGAATTTATCTACGGCAGTGTTCCCGAAAAGCCTAGCAAAAAATCCGCTGTCATCGTTTTCTTGTACTTGTTGCCGCTCCCTTGCTATTTTTAGTTTTATCTTCTCATAGAACTTTTCTTTTATCTTTTCGTCCTGTTGGATTACTTTTGCAAACATCAGTTACCTCCTTCAATGATTTTTATCTCTTCGTCAGTTAAGCCATAGAGTTGATAAACCAGCTGTTCAATTTGGCGCTCAAGATCAGATATATCAGCATCGGGGTTTTCCTTTTTTGCTTGAAGAATCTGGTCGACAAGAGATTCAATTTGAGGAACAATGAGTTGGTTTTCGGAGGTTGTAGAAGGAATAGGCAGTTGTTCTAAGAAAGTTTTTTTGTATCTATATCCTTCATTCCCCAATCCACCGCCTGCGTAATATTTTCTAAAAAAGAAACTTACAGGCTTTGAGTTTAACAATCCTAAAATATATTTAAGATTTTTACCTGTCATTATAAATGAAGT
>NZ_JBMFSR010000112.1:0-638 GCF_049967455.1 Caldisericum sp.
CTCTAAAAACCGTTGTTTCTTACAAGGCAGGCAAAGAGCTATGATAGTTTCAATCCCTGTAAGGTACTCTAAAAACTCAGTTATTTTGCCAAAATCAATTTGCACGTTATTATGTTTCAATCCCTGTAAGGTACTCTAAAAACATACACCGCGTATCGCATTGCGTCCATCAAGTGGTCGTGTTTCAATCCCTGTAAGGTACTCTAAAAACCTTCCTCATTTTTACTTATATGTTTAAAATTCTTCAGTTTCAATCCCTGTAAGGTACTCTAAAAACGCATGTACATTGAGAAAGGCGAGCTGCCATAAGAGGGTTTCAATCCCTGTAAGGTACTCTAAAAACGGCGCTTTACTAATCGAGGATAAAGAAATTTTACAATGTTTCAATCCCTGTAAGGTACTCTAAAAACCCGCAAGAGACCTTGCAGAAAAGGTCGGATTTGTATGTTTCAATCCCTGTAAGGTACTCTAAAAACTCAAGCCCTCTAAAACATCGATGTATTCCTTGTCGAGTTTCAATCCCTGTAAGGTACTCTAAAAACTGGTCACTTCCAAACTCCCAGTTTAAAAGTCTGATTAAGTTTCAATCCCTGTAAGGTACTCTAAAAACATTTACAGTGGTGATAATGTTAATACTG
>NZ_JBMFSR010000113.1:0-636 GCF_049967455.1 Caldisericum sp.
ACCTGAGACAGGAAAAAAAGCTGACCTTATGTTTTTACAGCACATGATTGCGAGCCTAAAAGATAATGGTATTATGGCAACGGTCATGCCTCACGGAGTATTATTCAGAGGTGGTCAGGAAAAAGTAATTAGAGAACAAATTGTAAATGAAGGCATTATAGAAGCAATTATTGGTTTGCCTCCTAAACTTTTTTACAATACAGGTATACCCGCGTGTGTTATTGTAATAAATAAAAACAAACCAAAACATTTAAAAGAAAAGATTTTGTTTATAAATGCAGATAGAGAATACGGCGAAGGCAGAAATCAAAACTTCCTAAGACCGGAAGACATAGAAAAAATAGTTAATGTGTTTGATAGTAAAAAAGATATACCCAAATATTCAAGATTGGTTGATATCAAAGAGATTGAAGAAAATGACTTTAACCTTAATATAAGAAGGTATGTGGATAATTCTCCAGATATAGAAATTAACGATGTTCATGCACATCTTTTTGGTGGTATACCTAAAAAAGAAGTAGCAAATTATGAAGAACAATTTAAGAAATTGCATATTAATTACGAGATTTTACTTGATGAGAAAGACAAAGATTATTTAGAGTTTAAAGGTGAAATAAAAGAAAAAAACCAAATTAG
>NZ_JBMFSR010000114.1:0-632 GCF_049967455.1 Caldisericum sp.
CGATTACCCAAGGAGATATTTTAAAACTATTTTTCCTTGGGTTCTCTCCTTTTTTCAAACTTCCAATATCTCTTTTTACTACATCTTATCAAACTCTTCCGTCAAGAGGTTTTAAAAAATTTTCCAAAAATTCTTATAATTTTTTTTCTTCTCATATATTAGACTCTCAAACTCACAAAAAAGTTCCATAATTTTCAAAGAATTTTTAAGAAACTTTTTTCTCTTATAGAATCCGCTGACGAGGAGCACGGATTTAATTTTCTCTTACTCCTTTGTAATCCGAGATCATTTTCATTGGATTTACCTTTACTATTTTTGAGAAGATTTCAGAAGATTAAAGATTCCGGATTTGCAAAAAATGTAACACTTTTTTGAAAAGAAATTCAAAAATTGCTGAATAATGGTTATAAAAATAAGGTAAGGCGATGCTATGTTCGATAAAATCTTTTTTAAAAACATAGGACTTTATCATTTTTGCAATCGAAAGATTGGAGACTAAAAGCCTCCAGTATATTATCAGCAAAAATAAATAGGAGGGGCGAAAATCACTCTCCTAAAATACTTAATTATCCCGTTAATGATCAGCAGAAGTACATTTAAAAGCAAACATTACAAGTTCGGCTCCATTATTA
>NZ_JBMFSR010000115.1:0-630 GCF_049967455.1 Caldisericum sp.
TAAAGGAAAAATACGGGCTTTCTATAATGTACATAACTCATGATTTATTGACTGCTTATTATATAAGCGATAGAATAGCAATAATGCTAAGGGGAGAAATTGTCGAGACTGGGCCGGTAGAAAAAGTTTTAACAAGTCCAAAACATCCATATACAATGATTTTAAGAGAATCTGTAGCTGAACCTGATCCTCGTCGAAAATGGATGAAACGTATTAACCCTTCCAATATAGAAAGCAAAGAATATTCTATTGGGGGTTGCAAATTTGTTAATAGATGTCCTTATGCAATGGATATATGCAAAAAAGAATCTCCCGAGATGAGATTTATAGATGGAAGATTTGTCAAATGCTTTTTATATGACAATTCAGGATGATATGCCCCCAAAGTTGATACAGTCAAAAGTAGAGACCTTGTACTTATAAATGTATCATTGCAGGATCAACTGATCCTGCAAAAGTCGAATTCAGTAAGACCTAAGATAGAATTTTACCGGTGTTTCATAGTTAATCGCACTGTGTGGTCTTTGATGATTATATACTAAATAAAATTCAGATTCCGAATCGTAGCGATGGCAAACGCCCTTTCAATGTCTAGTCCTCGCTACGCTGCGGAGACCATTTCGAGGGCAT
>NZ_JBMFSR010000116.1:0-626 GCF_049967455.1 Caldisericum sp.
ATATTTAAAAGATAATAATTTTAAGATTTTGTTCATAGCCTCAATTTCTAAAGACAATATAGATAAATTAAATAAGGATTTAAAAGATTATTTTACTCTTGAGTTTTGCGAATTTTCTGTATAATTATATAAAATTATTTATTTCATACTTTCCATCAGTTCCCTTACCCTCGGCAGTGAATAGGCAAAGTTCACATGAACGCAGTCCTCGGAATCGCACAATGCTTATTTGAAATAATTTCTTTTTTATCACCCATTTATCAATTTAGCCAGTAATATATTATTCAGGAGCTGCTTGTCCCTCAACTGCAACATATATTGCAATATCTCCTTGATGTCCTCCAGATCTTCTCCCTCGTGCAGTTCCTCGTAATTGGTTACGCCATCTACATAGGATTTTAAAGCATTTCTCACGAGTAATTTGAAATCTATGTCATGTTCTTTGCAAAATGACTCGTACTGCATTTTTAGGTAATGCATTTCCATTGCAAGGGAAAATGCGTCCTCTATGATATCGTTTAACTTTGTCAAGAGCGATTTTTCAGACGCTTTCTCTACCCCTTCCTGCACCATCTTCTGTGCTATTATGTCCTGTGTAAAGAAGTGCTTCTTAGCAAACTGCACGA
>NZ_JBMFSR010000117.1:0-618 GCF_049967455.1 Caldisericum sp.
AGAAAGAGGGGGAGAAATCCCCCTTTTTTTTGTTCGATTGTAGTGCTCGTTCGGTTTCGTTCCACCCCGCACAAGCTCGGCTTTGTTTCACCTCGCTCGCCGGGTAAGAGACAAATACCCCACCCACCCTTTTTATTAGTAGCGTGCCAAAGTCAAGCGTGGTCTTCCGTAGCCAAACCAAACACACGAAACGCACCCTTGACTTTAAGATTTGCACGCAAGAAATGTTTGACCCCCAAGAAAAGAAATAATTTTTAGAATAGAAATAACCCATTGTTAAAAGCACGCGAAAGGAATTTATATTAATAAAGTCTAAAAATTCTCTTAAAAATATGGAACTTTTTTGGAGTTTGAGAGTTTTTAATCCTTTCTAATCCGCATTCTTTCCTAGCGGATTCTATATGAAGGGAGAAAATTTTGGCTAAAGTGAAAAATGGATTTCACTAAAACTAAAAATCTCTTAAAAAGGTATTGACTCGAGAGAGAGAGAGAGAGAGAGAGAGAGAGAGAGTAAAATATAATAGGTGCAGGAGCAAAATCTCCCTCAGGATTGGAGGTGATGAATTAAGCGAGGGCAAGGCTCCGGGATGAGGAGGAAAGGCGAAGAAAGATTTTATT
>NZ_JBMFSR010000118.1:0-616 GCF_049967455.1 Caldisericum sp.
ATATTCTGTATATTCTCCATTTAACTCACCATTTATATAATTTGCTTTGGACTCAATATGTCCATTACAGCGATACATTATATATTCTCCATCTTTTTCACCATTTTTATAGTTTGCTTTAATCTATACTTTTCCATTTTTATAGTATTCTATATATTCTCCATTTTTATAACCATCTACATAATTTGATTTAATCTATACATTTCCATTTTTATAGTATTCTATATATTCTCCGTCTCTATTGCCATTTTTATATGTTGATTTGATATATACTGTACCATTTTCATAATATACAATATATTCTCCGTCTAATTCACCCTTTCTATAGTGTTCTTTGATCCACACATTTCCATTATCGTGATATTCTGTATATTCTCCATCTTTTTCACAACCTTTATAGTTTGCTTTAATCTATACATTTCCATTTTTATAGTATTCTATATATTCTCCGTCTCTATTACCATTTTTATAGGTTGCTTTAATCTCAATTTTTCCATTGTCATAATAAAATATATATTCTCCATCTATATAGTCATTTTTATAATTTTTTTTAATCCATACTTTTCCATTTTTATAGTATTCTATATATTCTCCGTTTAGTTTACCATCTTTATAG
>NZ_JBMFSR010000119.1:0-610 GCF_049967455.1 Caldisericum sp.
GAGAATAAGACCGAAGGAGTTCTGAAGAAATGGAATCAAAATCCATTCGCTGAAAAGCAAAGAATACAAGATTAAAAACAACGTCTGAAGAAGGGAAATTGAAGAGAAACACATCTGAAGAGCTCCGCAACATGCCTGTCACCTCGGTTGAAAGAATTTTGGTTATAAAAAAATTTTACACCCTGGTGGCAGGTTGTTGTGGGGTGATGGCCCAAAAAGAATTGAGGAATAGCAATAAGTTTCAAAATTGAATTGATTCAATTCCTAAACATCCATAAAGGAGTGATAAATACATGAATCTAAAATTAGTGAAATTTATTTCTTCTGTTCATGATGAAAAAAAGATCGTTGAAAGTGAGAAAAGCATTGAAAACTTCTTAAAATCAAAGTACAACTTCACAAAATCTAATCTTGATGAGGGCTTAACCATTTCATGGATTATGACAGGAGGTACTGAAAGATCATTCAAAGAAGCATATGAAAAAGGGGAAATAAAAAAACCTGCTATATTGCTTGCCTCCGATCTTAATAATTCTCTTGCTGCATCACTCGAGATCATGTCTTTCATAAGATCTAAGGGAGAGATCGCTTATTTGATCCACGGTAATGA
>NZ_JBMFSR010000120.1:0-602 GCF_049967455.1 Caldisericum sp.
CGTTTGACTATGAATTAAGCAAACACCGGTCCAGCCTTCCTCCCTTACCTCCCGATACAGTCCAACTTGCAGCGTACAATAATGTAAAATCAAATGACCTGAACATTGAGGAACATAAAAACCTATTGACATTCATTCGTTTAGTTAAAGACCCTAACGATGGCCATTGGCAAATCGATGGATTTAATAGTTCTCCTTAAACGGTACAGTCAAAGTAAGTTGATTCAATGAGATTTACACGTGGGGAGGGATTACTATTATCCCTCCCCAAAGAATAATTGGAGTACTTTTTGCCTTGTATTAAGAAGTTTTAATTTTTCGATAAAAATAAGTTCAAAATGTTTTAATTCATTGCAAAATGTTTCATTTTATTTCAAAAGTATTTGAAGGTATTGCATTGGTATTGCAATATATCTCAAAGTATTGTAATTGTGTTTTAGAACATTGCATTGATTATTACCTAATCTGAGCGATTCTCCAAATTTTTCTCGTATTTTTCTTGGGTAAAACAGAGATTTGATGTAGAATTTGAGCACATATTAAAAAAGATAGTGCCTTCACTTACTGGGTGATGAAGCACTATCATATTGAGGTGACAATAT
>NZ_JBMFSR010000121.1:0-601 GCF_049967455.1 Caldisericum sp.
TAGATTTCCCCAAAAAAGCCGAACCAGAGGAGCAGAAAACTGTCCCTGCGATTGATGAACGTCAACCACCGAAACTGACAAAAATGCAAAAAAAGGTGCTGGAAGATATAAAAAGTAAGCCAAAAGAAAAATGGACGGAGTTTGAACGGAGAGTCTTTGACGGTATTAAAAGAAAAGAAGCAGATAACGGTAATAGGGCAGGAAACAGCAATGATGATTTGCCAGAAAATAACGAAAAATTGACACCCTTTCAAAGAAGTGTTTTAAAGTTGGTATCAGATAAGGTTGCCAAACAGAATGAGAAATTAGAGAAAAAGTAAATGATGGGGGGTATGTGGAGGAGGTTTAGAAAATGAAAAAAATTGTAAGTTTGTTTATAATATTTTTAATAGTTGGGTCGAGCTTCGTTGTTATTTCCTCTCTTCCACAGGCATTTGGAGCATCGTCAGGGATAATTTATCAAGCTCCTGTTTACATCGACAACACACAATCCTCAGCTACTCCTAGCCCATTCCAGCAGATGGTGAAAATACCAATATTTACATTTTCCTCGTACATCTTCGATAACAACACGTCAGCGAATTTCGAATTTTACTGTGCC
>NZ_JBMFSR010000122.1:0-576 GCF_049967455.1 Caldisericum sp.
CTTTGGATTCACGTAAACGGGTATCATGGATACTGAGAAGGGGACATGCTTTGAATATAGGTAATCTGCAACTTGATAAAGAGTCTGCAACCTTTGAGGATCCATTGCATACCAAGGGCTTACGTCTTCGATCCTAATAAGCGCATACCTCTCACCTGAGGCCTTCACTGGATTCAGATTTAAAAGAAAAACCATGAGGGGAACCAGTATGAAAAATATTTTTGCCACAGTCTTCTTTTTTAATTTCATCATTTTACCGCTGTCCAAATATTTTATTCAACCTAAATTGAGCGATTTTTTATTATTTTGGAATCCACGATCCTTTTCAGTGGATTTATCACTCTAAAAAAGTTTAGTACTTTTTTGAAAAAATTGCAAGTTTTTGGAGCATATTTTTCTATTTTTTATTTCTTTGTATTCGTAGCTCTTTTCATTCGAATACATTTTGTTCTATTTAAAGTAGTGTGAATGTGCGCAATATCATGAATAATCTGGATAGTTTTACTGTATTTTATGAATTCTAAGCATAGTTACCCTGCCCCTAATATTTTGGGGAGGAAAGCTTATGGAATTGAT
>NZ_JBMFSR010000123.1:0-574 GCF_049967455.1 Caldisericum sp.
GAAGTGATAAAATAAAATCATGATACCAAAACAACAGAGATTATCGGATGAAGAATTAAAAAAACTTATAGAACTCTACGACAGCGTCAAAGAAAAAAGGACCCTTATAAAGGATAAACTCATGAGAGAAAACATATTTGTTTGGGCCACAATTTTCTTTTTAATTTTAAAGATCTTAAGAGTATTCAAATCCAATTTCAACTACCATGTCTAAATACATCCTTCTGGACGATATTCCTTTAACACTTCAAAACACCTTATCTTTTGTTTTAAAAGACCTTGCCTTGGAGTTTTGGAAAGTTTTCCCTAAATGAATTCACTCTTTAAAAAGGATAGGAATTCCTATCTCTTTGAGTTGCTTTTCAATATTAAAAGGCACTGGTGAATCTGTTATAATTGCATCAAAAACCCCTATATCTGTCACTTTTATAAACATATTTTTGCTACATTTAGTGTGGTCTGCTAAAAGGTATTTCTTTTTTGATAATTCAATCATTTTTCTTTTTATTGCCACCTCGAAATTCGAGGAATTAAAAGTTCCATCTAAATTCCAACCATCAGTTGCTATAAATGC
>NZ_JBMFSR010000124.1:0-567 GCF_049967455.1 Caldisericum sp.
TTCTTTATTGCATCTGCCATTAGTTGTCTTCTTGCTTCAAGGAAGTTCTTATAGTCCATTTCGTAGAAGCGGCTTGGGAGACAATTGGCTGTTAAGAGTTTGTCTTGTTCTTCTCCTGCAAGATTAGCAGTCATTTCATTCCAATATTGTTGAGGAGTAGCTCTATAAAACAGAGGCAACCTTTTCCCACAAATCCTGCAATTTGCCATAAGGCACCTCAAAGTAAACTATGCATTTTGAATAACGCTTCCATAATTTTCGTGTTTTTTCCTCTTTCAGGTCATAAAATTTCTGAAAGCATCTGGCCAATTTGCTTTTGCTTGTTACTTTAATCTTGTTCTTAGTCCTTTTGTAAGAAATCTCATCAATCACCGTAACTGAGTAATTTTGCAAATTTGCCGATTTTAAATCATTCAACTGGAATTTTTAGCAAAAGTTACTGTTTATCAAGAATACTCTCCAAAGCTGCCTTTAGATTATCAACTGAATCTCTCTTATGGATATCCAGTGAATCTAAGCCTTTTTCAACAACAGCTTGCGTAATCAAACTCTTAACTTTACTTTCAG
>NZ_JBMFSR010000125.1:0-565 GCF_049967455.1 Caldisericum sp.
ATAAATGGTGGTGCATCAATTTTTACTTGTTCGCCATTGATGTAAGCATTATCATTTCCAACTTGTAAGAATACAGTTACACGCGCAATATAATTTACTGAAAACTGCTTGGTTGAGGTTCTTCCAGATGGACTCTTTGCTTGAATTGAAATTGTATTTATTCCTTCACTTGACAAGGTAATAAGCGTCTCAAATGTTCCATCGCTATTGAGATTAACAAGTTTTCCATTAACAAGAAGTGTTGTATTTGCAACATCTATAGATTTAACAGCACCTTTTAGGGTAAATGTTGGTTGAACAACCACTGAATTTTCCTTTGGCTCAGTAATCGTTATCACTGGATCAGTTAAATCCACAAGAATTGTTTTTGTATTTTCTGGCTCTTTATTCCCAAAATTGTCTTGTGAGTAGAAACTAATTACATTTTTCCCTTCAGGAATACTTATTTTAGGAGCGTTTGTTAAATCATATGTTTGATATGACCCATTATTTATCTTATAGTAAAGCGTTGGATTAATACCTGCAATTTGTGATACAGAAAATGAAATCGCAGGTTGAGTTATGT
>NZ_JBMFSR010000126.1:0-545 GCF_049967455.1 Caldisericum sp.
GTCGTCGATGTGAACTCTCGGACGGTATCAGCCTGTTATCCCCAGAGTAACTTTTGTCCGTTTAGCCATGGCCCTTCCATTCAGTGCCACAGGATCACTAAGACCCGCTTTCGCGTCTGCTCGAGCCGTCGCTCTCACAGTCAGGCCACCTTTTGCCTTTGCACTCAACGGCTGATTACCAACCAGCCTGAGGTGACCTTTGTACGCCTCCGTTACCTTTTGGGAGGCGACCGCCCCAGTCAAACTGCCCGCCTGACACTGTCCTCTGCCACCTTTAGTGGCTCAAGTTAGCACTCCAACACATCAAGGGTGGTATCCCACCGCCGGCTCCCCGTCCCCTGACGAGAACGGTTCTCAGCCTCCCACCTATCCTGTACATGATGCGCTAAAGCACAATATCAGGGTACAGTCAAGCTTCATGGGGTCTTTCCGTCTAGCCGTAGGTACCGGGCATCTTCACCCGGATTGTAGTTTCACCGAGCCTCCCGCTAAGACAGTGCCCAGATCGTTACGCCATTCATGCACGTCGGAACTTGCCTGACAAG
>NZ_JBMFSR010000127.1:0-526 GCF_049967455.1 Caldisericum sp.
TTGCGCATTTTCATCAATTATTTTTGATGCATCTAATCTTATCATACCGCTTTTTTGCTTTTCTCTCAATCGAATTGAATTTAACATAGGACTTTTGTGATAAATTCGTCATATTGACATTTTGATTTTTGATGCTATAATATACACTGTATTTTATACTCGGCAGTATATAACACACTGTATAAAGTAATGTACAGTATTTTTTACACTGTAAAAAAAGGAGAATATAAATGAATAAAATTTATGTAATAGCCAATCAAAAAGGTGGGGTAGGTAAGACAACTCTTGCAATCAATTTTGCTTTTTACTTATCTCAACAAAAAAATATTCTTTTTATAGATTTAGATCCTCAAGGATCAGCCACATTTTTTCTCGGTGATAATCCCAAAAATTTCGTTTATTCATCTCGTGATATTTTTCTCGGTAAAGATTTAAAATCTCTAATAATTAAAAATAGGTATAATTTTGATATGATACCAGCAAAACTTGAACTTGAAGATGTTATGTCTACAAAAAACATTAATGC
>NZ_JBMFSR010000128.1:0-510 GCF_049967455.1 Caldisericum sp.
TCTTATAAAAAATCTATTCTCTAAAAGATATCTAGATAAGGAATCTATTATATTTTTCATTTTAAATTGTTGTATTAAAAATGGCTCTCTCAAATATATTGCAGATTCTATATCCTTTTTGTCATATCCTGTTTTTAAAATATACTTTAATATATCCATTTCGCTTATTTGATCTATTCGTATTGGTGATACCAAACCTGTCAGTGGTGTTCCTCTATCAAGCATCTTTGTAGCAAGCCACAAAGTCGATGTAATCAATGTTATCTCTCCTTTTACTCCAGTTGAATGGAGGTAATCTTGAAATAAAGGTGGAAGCCTATGAAATTCATCAACTACGATCTTTTTATTACCTAGGAGTTCTTTGAATATATTAAAGAAATTTTCCCAAGTATAATTTTCCCTAGATTCTTCATCCAATACTGTAGAATCTCTATTGACAAAAAAGAATCTGTCATATTTTGTAAAATTTTTTATTAAAAAACTTTTTCCTGTCTTTCTCCTACCATAAAC
>NZ_JBMFSR010000129.1:0-508 GCF_049967455.1 Caldisericum sp.
AACATTTCCAAAACATTGTTTTCACTTAAATCCATTATTTTGGATGATAATTTAAAATGTTCTTTGTTTTCCAATAATTTATCAAATACTTTTAAATGATTTGGCTTTTTATCAACATAATCATTTACCATATTCAAAAAATCATCCAAATTTAAAATTTCTTTATAATTGTTTTCGCTTAATATTATATTTATCATTTTTACAGAAGTATTGATTCCCGTTATTCCCGGAATATTGTCGGATTTATCACCCATTAATATTTTAAGTAATAAAAAATTATTAATATCTAATGTTGATTTAGAAATTTTTAGTTTTTCTAAAAAATTATCTTTTGTAACAATGTCGTCCGTAAGAGGGTTATAAACCATTGTATTTTTGTTGGACATTAATTGATAAAAATCTTTATCGGTTGATATTATGATATTTAATGCATCTTGCTGATAGTTTTTATAATAAATATAAGATAAAAGAAAATCTCCTTCTATATTGTTAACGTGAAACGTTTTTA
>NZ_JBMFSR010000130.1:0-505 GCF_049967455.1 Caldisericum sp.
CTGACATTTCATATTGTGAATAGATGTTGTTAAGAACCTTTTGTCTCTCGGGGTTTTTTACATCTTTGAATGTCAGCCATGGCGGGTTCCCGATAACAATATCTACTTTTCCCCTGTAATAGTAAGGGTTGTAAATATTTCTTAATATGTAAAACCAGATATGGTTCTTCCCTGCCTTAACAAGATCCTTTAATTTATTTATTAATTCTTCATTGTCCTTTAGATCATCTGGAATTTGGTCGGAAGAATCTACGACTTTCTTCATTTTTCTTAAATATCTATCCATTTCCTGAATGTTTCTATCTCCATAATTGAACACTGCTTTCCCATAACCACTCACAATTTCATCAAAGTTTATTTCTATTGTTTTTTCAATAGAACCTTTTTCATGTTCAAGCCAGCTGGGCATTAGGGAATCCGCCAAGTAAACAGGAATAATGTTCACATCCTTTATCTCTGTGAGAAAGTTTGCTTTGGAAATCACAACTGCAATCGGGTTTATGTC
>NZ_JBMFSR010000131.1:0-504 GCF_049967455.1 Caldisericum sp.
ATAGACTTACTCCAAATTCCAACACATGGTCTTTTAAAACAGAAGAAGATATAAAAATTCTGTTGCAGGATCAAAAATACATCATACAGAAGGATACATTCAAGAATTGAGGTTAAAATTGGATCTGAGTACTTTCAAGATCTTTGAAAAATAAATTTCGGATGATAAAAAATTTTACACCCTGGTGGCAGGTTGTTGTGAGGTGATGTCCAAAATAGAATTAAGGAATAGCAAGAAGTTTCAAAATTGAATTGATTCATATTTTATAAAAAGGAAGGTGCATAAGAATGAAAGCTTTAGTAGTTGAAAAGCCAGGACAAGTTTCAATAAAACAGATACCTGATCCGATGATACAAACGTCTGAAGATGTCATAATTAAAGTCGATGCTTGTGGGATATGTGGGACAGATGTGCATTTATATCATGGACTTGAATTTGCTTCCTATCCCAGAATCCCAGGGCATGAATTTGTAGGAACCATCATTGACGTGGGAAGTGAAGCAG
>NZ_JBMFSR010000132.1:0-503 GCF_049967455.1 Caldisericum sp.
GTTGGCAGCAATAATATTCGATTTTAGATTTACCGTAAATATCTATGCCGCTTTACTTTTTATATCTATTTTGGGTACGATATCAGTTAGCACCTTTGGAATTTTTATATCAAGTTTCGGATTACTAACGAGAGACATAAATATGCTACTTAGTATTGCAGAAAGTGTCGTGTTTTTGTTCAGTGGAGCAAACTTTCCAGTTAAGCGTCTACCTTTTGGCTTAAACTATGTTTCACAAATTCTTCCGCTTTCTCATGCCGTTTCAGCAATACGGTTGGTAGTAAATGGAAATATTTGGTATGGGTTAAGCCTTTCGTGTATGGAAATTGCTATAGGCTTGATATATTTCACGTTAAGCATCTTACTTATACGATTTCTTGAACGTCAGGCACGCACTCGAGGCAATAGTGATTTGTACTGATATGTCCCCAAAGTTGATACAATCAAAAGTAGAGACCATGTACGAATGTATCATTGCAATGAAACATCACAATCTATCTTAT